>JANNRO010000576.1:0-1952 GCA_031401505.1 Planctomycetia bacterium | reverse complement strand
CGTCACGAAGGAAGGTCTTTCCGCCGAGCAGGGCTCCCACCACCTCCCCGAACACCGTCGATCGCGACGAGTTCTCGAGAAGCGAGATGGTCGGCGAAATGCCGTACGTCGCCAGGGCGTCGACCCCGGTGAGGCGCAGCGCCGGCGTCTCCGCGTCCAGCGCGTGCGCCCAAGCCTTCGATGCGGCGGCTGCCTGCTGCTCCGGGCTGCCGCTGACGTCGATGGCCTTTGCGATTGTCGGAGCGGCGGCCTCCGACTCGGCGCTCGCCTTCATGCGGACGATCGCATCGAGTAGCGCGACGCGCGTCACGAGCGGAAGGCCCGGAACCCTTGGAGTCCAAAGCGCTAAAGAACCGGACCACTCCGCGCCACCGATTCGCCCCGCGATCTCGGCGACTCGACTCGCCACCGCCGGATCCAGTTCGCTCAGTTTCGTGATGCGATCTGCCGTCTCGACGGGATCCTTCCCTTGCGCAGCATACAGCCACGTCAGGGCCGGAGGTCCCCCTTGCGCGAAGCGATCGAGACACTCCTTCGTCGAGAGGTGCGGGGCCAGCGCGCTGGCGAGCAGGGGGAGTCGATCGACCAGGGCCGGGAGCGCAAACAGCTGTTCGACGGCGCCCACGAATTGCGGTGAGACCCCGGGCGACGGGTCGATCAGCGCGAGCCCGCCGATCGCGGATGCGCGGGTGAAGCCGTCGCCTTCGCGCACGGCTTTGATCAGCGTCGGGATCGCGGCCGCCTTGCCGACGCGGGCGAGGGTCTGCGCGGCGAAGCGCGCGCGTTCGGGACGCGCGTCGTACAGCACGCGCTCGAGGATCGGAAGCGCGTCCGTGCCCACCGGGAGCAGCGCCCGCATCACGTCGTTCTCGGTCGCGCCGCGGTTCGCCTCTTCCACGGAGTCGAGTCGCGAGAGGATCGCGAGGATCTTCGTCTCGAGGGGCGAGGGTGACGGGTTGCTTGCACTTCCGGGCGCCGGCAACACGTACACGTCACCGAGCGGCGACTTCGCGTGGCTGCCCGCGGGCAGGGTGCGGGCCATCGTCTCGTGGACCTGCCTCTTCATCGCGTCGTCGAGGCGAGCGGTGAAGCGATCGGAGAGTTCCTTCGCGAAGCCGAGCGCGCCCGGGCGATCGCCGCGGGCTTCGAGCAGATCCATCAGATGCAGTGCCGCGTCCCGGCTCGTGTCGGTGTCGCCGGCGGCCGCGAAAACCTTCCGATAGAGGTCCATCGCCTTCGGGATGTCGTGATCGACCGTCTCGGCGACGCGCGCGCGACGCAACATCGACGGCGCGTCCTCGACCGGAGGGTCGCCGGCTCGAGCACGGGACCCGAGTCCGACGCAGAGGATCGATCCGACCAACGCAACCGTGAGTCGAACACGCATGGACAACCTCCGTCGAGCCCCGGTAAGAGAGTCGCCCCTTGGACGCCCGGAGGTGTCACGGCGTTGAAACAAGTGGATCACGGCGTCGTCACGTCTTCGCGGTGGGTGGGTCGAAGCGGTATCCGACGCCGTGGACCGTCGCGATCAATGGCGCGTCGTCTCGGTCGTCGCCGAGTTTTTCGCGCAGCCGCGCGATGTGCATGTCGACCGTGCGCGTCGTCGGATAGCGGTCGTAGCCCCAGACTTCATCGAGGAAGCGCTTGCGCGTCAGTACCTTGCCCGGGTTCTTCAAGAAAACCCGCAGGAGATCGGCTTCGGTCTTCGTGAGCGAGACGTTTTCTCCGCCCCGTCGGATGACCAGTGCCGCGAGATCGACCTCGGCGTCTCGCAGGCGGACCGACGTCGGAAGCGGCGCCTCGGCACCGCGCAGTCGCGCGCGCACGCGGGCCTGGAGTTCGCGCATCGAGAAGGGTTTGACCAGATAGTCGTCGGCGCCCGAGTCGAGGCCCTTCACGCGGTCGTCTTCGCGACCGCGGGCGGTCAGCATCAAGACCGGCGTGCGATT
>JANNRO010000575.1:0-2284 GCA_031401505.1 Planctomycetia bacterium | reverse complement strand
CGCGATGCGCGGCGTTGTTAGGTTCGCGCGGGGCGCGCTGCCGCCCGGGCGCGGCGGGGGCGCGCCCCGCCGCGGGGGGCCCCCCCCCGCCCCCCGGGACTGGGAAGTGCGCAACTACGGTCATGCACCCACAGTCCGGCGGAACCTAGCCCCGGGCCGGGGCTTGGGTACTCTCCCGGATTCCCCGGAACCCGCGGCTTGAAAGCGCGTGGTCCTCCTCGTCCAGATGACGGAGTTTCGTTCATGTCCACGCGACTGATGCTCGCCGAGACCCCCTATCTGCGAAGCCAGCCCCTCGATTTCAAGGTCGGGGACACGGTGGACGTCGCGACCAAGATCATCGAGGGCGAGAAAGAGCGCGTTCAGCTCTTCACCGGCCGGGTGATCCGCAAGCGCGGCGAAGGCCTCTCGGCCAATTTCACGGTCCGGCGGATCGTGATGGGCGAGGGCGTCGAGCGCATCTTCCCGATCCACAGTCCGCGCGTGGCGGGCGTGAAGGTCGTGTCGCGTGGCGAAGTTCGCCGCAGCAAGCTCTACTACCTGCGCGCGCGCGTCGGCAAGGCGACCCGGTTGAAGGAGATCCTGGGCATCGAGGGGGTCGGCGGCGAAAGCACGCTGGTCGCCACGAAGGCCACGGCGATCGCCGGCTCCGAGACCGAGAAGAACGAGAAGCCCAAGGCCAAGGTCGCGAAGAAGAAGTAGCGTGCGTCGCGTCGCTTCGGTCCGCGACGCGATGACGGTGTTCGCGCGCCTCGGACGTTGCGTCCGAGGCCGGTTGAGACCCCGTCCGCCCAATTCCGACGCACTCGGCCGTCGCGGCGAACGCGTCGCCGCGCGCGTCTTGAAGCGCGCCGGCTATCGCGTGGTCGCGCGGCGGCTGCGCACGACCGGGGGTGAGGTCGATCTCGTCGCGCTCGACGCAGAGACGCTCGTGCTGGTCGAAGTGAAGGCGTCGCTCGTGCGTCCGGATCGCGGGTCGCGAGCCGCGCGGCCCGCCGACCGGGTCGATCATCGCAAACGCCGACGCCTCGCCGGCGCGTCACGCGCGCTGCGTCGCGGCGAATGGGCGGGACGGCCGCATCGCATCGACGTGGTCTCGGTTGTTTTCAGGGGCCGTGCCGCGACGACGACTATCGTCCGGGGCGCGGTCGTGGCCTCGATCACCGCGCGTGGGGCTCGTGACGAAGCGTCTCGAAACGGTATCTAGGCGGCGTCGCGCCGCCCGACGGAGTTCGTAATGATCGACCTGAAGGAGCACCTCGACCCCACCCGCGTAAGGGACCTTTACGGCACGACGAAGGACGCGGTGCTCGAGGAAATGGTGGCGCTGGTCGCAACGAGCGACGCCGTCAAGGATCGGACGTCGCTGCTGGCGGCGGTGCGCGAACGCGAGCGGGTGCTGTCGACCGGCATCGGGCTCGGGATCGCCATCCCCCACGCGAAAATCGCTGGCGTCGCGCGGTTCGTCGTCGCCGTCGGACGCCACATCGCCGGCATCGAGTTCGACGCCATCGACGCGCGCCCCGTTCACCTGGTCGTGCTGATCGCGGGCCCGCAGGACGCGCAGGATCGCTACCTCCGACTCCTCGCCCGGCTCTCCGGTCGACTGAAACAGGACGAGGTAAGGCGGCGCGTGATGACGGCCAAGAATCCCGAAGAAATCGTCGCGATCCTCTCGGCGAATTGATCGATCGCGCCGCGCGAACGGGGTCGGGGCCGCGCAGGCGACGCGCCGCTACCTCCGGGTCGTGTCCCGTCGCTTCCACACGACGTAGCCGCCGTCGGTCGGCACGAAGACGCGGGAGCCGAGCCACACGGGCCCGCTCGCGTAGAGCAGCGAACTCTCCGTCTTGACCGACACGAACGTTTCATGGTTCGCGGGCTCGTACCAGACCGATGCCCCCGCCGCCCTCTCGCGGCCGACGTCCCAGTAGGTCGCGCACGCCCACGCGCCGTCGATCGTCGCGCGCATCGATGCGAAGACGGGCCAGACGTCGGACCGGTTCGAGGTGACCGACGCCTGCGGTCTCAGCACCGAGTCCCCGGGATGCCAGATGACGGAGTCGCCGAGCGCCAATCCGCGCAGCGCGCGGCGGTCGATCTCGACGGCACCGAGCACCGCGCGCTTCTCCCCGGTGATGCGCGCGATGTAGATCGAGTCCCCGCCGACGGCGATCCGCGAGAGGAAATCGAGCGCCCCGCACGTCTGCGTCCCGAAGCGCGGTCCGTCGATGTGGAGCGTACCGAACGACTCGACGCCGCCCCGCAGGTCGGGCAGGTAAAC
>JANNRO010000574.1:0-3955 GCA_031401505.1 Planctomycetia bacterium | reverse complement strand
ATGGCCGACGTCACGCCCGACGTGGTTGCCGACGGAGGAGCGCCGTCGGCGATCGCCGCCCGCAGCGCCGACGCCATCTCGCCGGCCGTCGGATAGCGGTCCGCGGGGCTTTTCGCGAGCGCTCGCGAGAGCACCTCGTTCTACGCCGGATGGATACGGGACCCGACCGACGCGGGCCACGACGCCGGATTGGCGTCCACGATGCGCATCGCGATCGACATCGTCGACGTGCCTGGAAACGGCGACGCCCCGGCGCACATCTCGTACAGGACGACGCCGACGGAGAAGAGGTCGCTTCGCCCGTCCACGTCGTCGTCGGCGCGCAGTTGCTCGGGCGACATGTAGGCGACCGTGCCGACGACGTTGCCCCCGATCGAGGTGAACGCGTCGGGCAGCGCCCCGTGCTCGGCGCCCACGATGCGCGCGAGACCGAAGTCGACGACGCGCACGACGTCGACGAGCTCGCCCGTGCGATCGCGAACGGCCTCCACCATCACGTTGCCGGGCTTCAAGTCCCGGTGGACGATTCCCGCCCGGTGGGCCTCGGCGAGCGCATCGAGAATCTGGATCGCGATCCGGCCCGCACGGTCGGGCGCGAGCGACCCCTCGCGCGCGAGGAGGTCGGCGAGCGTCTCGCCCGGGCAGAGGTCCATCGCGAGATAGAGCACGCCCCCGTCTTCGCCACAGTCGCGCACCTGCACCGCGTTGCGATGGACGAACGACGCGAGGCTCCTCGCCTCGACGAGGAACCGTCGCCTGACGTCGGGATCGCCCGCGAGTTCCCCCGAGAGCACCTTCACCGCGAAATCGTGCTCGAGCAGGGTGTGCCGGGCGCGGTAGACGGTGCCCATCGCCCCTCCGCCCAAGCGAGCGTCGATGCGGTAGTGCCCCGAGAGCGTGCGTCCGATCAGGGGATCGAGACCCGCGGGATCGGAGGGCGCACCGGACATGACGCGAGGGTACCCGTCGGGCACGGAACGGGCGAAGGGACCCGCGTCCGACGCCCTATTTCTTCGCGACGACGTACGCCTTCTTCATTTCGTCGAGCTTCTGGCGGTTCTTCATCTTGTCCGAGGGCGGCATGCGATCGATGAAGACGACGCCGTTCAAATGGTCGAACTCGTGCTGGAAGACACGGGCCAGGAACCCCTCAAGCGACATCTTCTTCTCGTTCCAGTCGAGATCGCGGTAGCGGACCTCGATCTTCGTCGCGCGGTCGATCGTCCCGTACATCGCGGGGAACGAGAGGCACCCCTCTTCCATCTCCTCGGATCCCTCCTTCGCGAGGATCTCCGGGTTGATGACGACAGTCACCTCGTCGGGCTCGCCCGACTCCGACACGAGCATGAAACGCTGCGCGATCCCGACCTGGGGCGCGGCGAGCCCGACGCCGCGCAGGCGAAGCATGAGATCGGTCATGTTCCGGACGGTGTCGCGCAAATCGTCGTCGACCTTCTCGACGGGCTTGGTGCCCTTCAAGAGGACCGGAGCGGGCCAGTGGACGATGTCGACCTTCATGCCCGCATTGTAGTCCTCCAGAGGGGATCGTCCGCGTGACGCCGGGACCCGCGTCCGTGCGAACCGGTTTGACCGGCGTTCACAAGAGAACTACCCTCACGAGGTCCGATCCGTCCCCCGCCGAGAGGTTCCATGGGCGTCGCCGACCTGAAATCGAAAGCTCGCGAAGCGTTCAAGCGGAAGAACTACGACCAGGCGGTCGAGATCTACGTCGCCGCGTTCGAGTTCGACGCGAACGACCTCGATCTGGTCGAGGGCTTCCATCAGGCGGCGCTGAAGGCGCGTGAGGGCAAGGGCCGCTCGCTGTTCGGGGGCATGGGCAAACTCGGCATGGGCATGTCGGGCGACGCGCAGAAGAAGATGCTCTCGATCGTGCGCTATCTCGCGAAGTCCCCCGAAGACAAGGGCGCGTGGATGTCGTTCGGGGTCGCGGGCGAATCGGGCGGACATTGGAACGCGGCGGCGTACGCGTTCCGCGTGGCGGCGAAGCTCGACCCCGACGACAACGCCGCGTGGAAGAGCCTCGGCGCCGCGCTCTACAAGCAGGGCAAGATCAAGGAGGCGAGCGACGCCTACGGCGAGGCCGTGCGCATCGACCCGAAGGACCAGGACGCGCTCAAGATGCGCAAAAACCTCGCCGCCGAGGGTGCGCTCAAGATGTCGGGCTACGAAACGGCCAAGTCGTCGCGCGACCTGATCAAGGACAAGGACGTCGCGGGCCGACTCGAACGCGACACGCGCCTCCAGATGACGAGCGAGGACGCGACCGACGAAGCGGCCCGCCTGCGGGCCGACATCGAGAAAAACCCGGCGACCGCGAATCGCACGCGCATCCGGCTCGCCGACGTGCTCCATCAGAAGGGCGACCTCGTGGGCTCGCTCGCCGAGCTCGAGAAGGCGCTCGCCACCGACCCGGCCAACTACGACCTCTCGATCCGCATCGGCGACCTGAAGCTCGCGACGACGCTCAACGAGTTCAACAAGGCCAAGGCGGCGTTCGAGGCGGCCGACACCGACGCCGCGCGTGCCGCGCTCGAAGTCGCGCGGACGAAGCTGCTCGAGGCACGGTTGAAGGAGTTCGAGCGCCGGGTGAAGGACCACCCGACCGACCTCGCCGAGCGCTACAAGTTGGGCGCCACCTACCTGATGTCGAACCAGCTCGACAAGGCGATCGAGCAGTTCCAGAAGACGGTCCAGGATCCCCGCCGCAAGACCGACAGCCTCCTGCGCATGGCCGAGTGCTTCGAGAAGAAGAACATGCTCGATCTCGCGGCGAAGCAGGTATCAAAGGCCGCGGAGGACTTCCCGGAGCTGACGACCGACCGCGCGAAGGACATCGCCTACCGGTTGGGCGAGCTCCACGAGCGCCGGGGCGCCAAGGACGACGCCAAGCGCGAGTACATGCGGATCTTCGAGGTCGACATCGGCTTCAAGGACGTCTCCGACCGCCTGAACGCGCTCGGCTAGGAGCCTGTCGGAGAAACCTCGTCGCGAGACCGACGAGACCGAAGCGAGGCCGAAGAGCGCAGGCCGAAACGCCCGAGGCGGGTTCCTACCCCTTCGCAGGGCGTTTCGGCCGAGCAGTTCGGCCGCAGCGAGTGGATCGTCGGGCGCAGCAGAGGGATTCTCCGACAGGCTCCTAGGCCCGGACGGGCGGCGGTCGTCGGACGCGGGTCCGGTCGCCGAATCGATCCCGGCCATGGGATACGCCCCCCACCCTCCCGTCCGCTGGACGGGGCGGCCGGTTCGCGTACCTTTTGCGGTTCCCGATCACTTCCCTGCACGAAGGTTTTCATGCCCCACAGTCGTTCGTCACGAAAGCGCGTCCGTCAGAACGAGAAGAACCGCATCGCGAACCTCGCGATCCGGGGCTCTTACCGCGGCGAAGACAAGCGGGTCATGGATCTCCTGGCGGCGGGCAAGCCCGACGAGGCCAAGGTCGCGCTCGCCGACGCCTACCAGAAGTACGACAAGGCGGCGCAGCTCCACGTGATCCACGCGAACAACGCGGCGAACCACAAGCGCAAGCTCGCGCAGCGGGTCTCGAAGGCCTTGAAGGCCGGCGGCAAGCCCAAGAAGTAGGCGCGTCCCCCTCGGGAACGACGACGGCCGGGGCGCGCAAGGCGCCCCGGCCGTCGTCATGTAGCGGCTGCACCGAGGACGGTCAGCGGGCGCCGCTCACCCGCTCGTATCGGTACCAGACCTCGAGGCACATCGCGAGGCACGCGGTCGAGTAGACGCGCCCGCCGTCGCCTCCCCACGCGTCGATCGGATCCCACGAACCCTTGGCGCGGCAGTACTCGCCGTCCTTGCGCTGCGTGTCGATGATCGCGGGCTTCATCGCCGCCTCCCACTTCTTCCACGATTCGCCACCGACCTGGAACATCGCGAGCGTCGCGTAGTACCAGTAGTAGATGTCGATCGAGCCGTCGGCCGG
>JANNRO010000573.1:0-5735 GCA_031401505.1 Planctomycetia bacterium | reverse complement strand
GCCGACGCCGACGTGCGCACGTTCGTGCTGCGGGCGCTCGCGGCGCTCAAGAAGGCCCCTCCCGAGGTGGCCGGGTACCTGAATGCAGCGAAGGAGCCCGAGGGCGTAGCCGCGGCGGTTTGTCTCGGGGCGGCGGGCGGTCCCGATGCGATTACCGCGCTCATCGGCGCGCTCTCACCGGAGACGGCGTTCCCGGTGCGTCTCGCCGCCGAGCAGCAATTGGCGCTCCTGGGGGCGACGGCGGTGGACGCTCTCTCGCGCGCGGCTTCTGACGCGGCGACGGTTCGCGCGAGGCGCTCCGCGCTCCGAGCGCTCGGCGCAACGAAGGCCCCGTCGGCGATGGCGGCCGTCGCGAAGTCGCTCGACGTCACGGACCCGTGGCTCCGACTCTCCGCGCGCCTCGCGGCCGAGCAGTTGATTCGCGATCTGCCCAAGGAGTCGACGGCCGAACTCGCGGTGGCGCTTGCGGCACGTCGCGAGAGAGAAGCCGATCCGCTGCTGATGCGTCTGCGCTAACGCGCACCTCCTCGTGCGCGGGTTGCTACCCTTCGCCGATGACCCCTGAACTCCCCCCCCGCGCCGGCACCCGAGCGTGCTTCGCGCTTGTCTGGACCGGGGTGTTCTACGGGCTGGTGCTGGCGGCCGTCGTCGGTCTCGCGTGGATCGCGTACGGCGGGATCACGGGTGCGTTGACGATCCAGCTGAAGTGGGTCGGGCTGGCCATCGTCGCGATCGGGTTGGTGCTCGTCGCGTGCCTTCCCCGACGAGCGCGTCTCCGTCCGCCCGGACCGACTCTTCTCCTGGCCGAGCAACCTGCGCTCGCGGCGATGCTGGAGACGGTCGCGCGGGAGACGGGGATGCCGATCCCGGCCTCCGTGGTTTGGTGCGCCGAAGCGAAGGTCGATCTGGCGACCGAGGGAGGCTTCCTGGGCCTTTGCGGGCGTGGCGTCCTGACACTCGGCTTTCCGCTCGTGACGGGGCTCGACGCCGACGCGTTGAAGGCCGTGCTCGCCCGCGAGTTCGGTCGCTTCTCCGCGTCGGATGGTGCGTGGAGCGCTCGCGTCTATCGCATGAGGGCGGTCATGCGGCGAGCGTCTACGTCGTCCGATGCCGCGAGCCCTCCGCCCCTCTTCGTCCGCCTGCTCCATGTGCCGTTCGCGGTGTTTGCGCAGTTCTTCCTCGAGATCTCGGTCCCCGTCGCGCGTCGCCAGCAAGCGTTGGCGGAGGCGTCGGCCGTCCGCATCGCCGGGGCCGAGGCATTGGCTCGCGCGCTGGTCGAGATGAAGCGCTTCGAGTTCGCCTGGGTCGAGTACCTCGAGTCCGCCGTCGAGCCCGTGCTGCTCGCCAAGCGCCGTCCGCCGCTGGCGGTCGGCTGGCGGACGTATCTCGCGTCGCCCGAGGTGCGTGCGGCGCTGGCTCGACGCGAAGAACGCTCGAAGCGGCGCAACGCGGGCATGCCCGACGAGCCCGCGCCCGTCGTCTCGGCCACGCCGAGCCCGCTGCCGGGCGTCGAGATCGCCAACCTCGACGCGCTCGAGTTGGTTCTGCTCGATTCGATCGCGGGACCGAAGTCCGTTCGTGCGCATCTTCCGATCACGTGGGAGCAACTGGTCGCCGAGTTGCTCGAGCCTCAATGGCGTGATGCGTTGACGCGCTACGGCGCCGGAATCCGGGGAATGGTCGTCGAGAGCCTCCCGACGCGCGCCGAAGACCTGACCGAGTTGGGGCGCAAGTTGAACCCGCGCGATGCAAAGGACCCGGCCGGCGCGCAGAAGCGGGCGACGACCGTCCTGACCGCGGCGCTCGCGGTCGCGCTGCGCCGGCGCGACTTCACGCTCGACGCGCAACCAGGAACGACGGTCCGGGCACGGCGAGGAGGCGAGTCGGTCGACGTCGAAGAGACGGTGAAGGGCATGGCCGCGGGGCGCATCACCCCCGCCGAGTGGGCGAATCGCTGTCGTGCGCTCGGGATCTCGGGCCTCGATCTCGGCGCCGAGGCCGCGGCCTACCTCGGCTGAGCCATCCGGGCGAGCCGTCGGACGCAAGTCCCGTCGGCCGACCTCCAACGCCCCCCCGGCACGGTCCGGCGCCGCTTCTTGCTCGACACCCCTTCCGGACGCCGTAGGCTCGACGTGTTCGATCCCTTTCCCCGGAGTTCGTCCTCCCATGATTCGTACGCTCTTCGCCGCCGCATTGGTCGGCGCGCTTTCGTTCGCCGGTATTGCCTACGCGGGTGATCCCGCCCCCGCCGCCCCCTCCCTTCCGACCGACAAGGCCGCTCCTGTGGCCGAGCCGGCCGCGCCCGCTGCCGCTGCCACGACCGAGGCCCCGAAGGCTCCGTCGCCGATCCACGTCATGATGGGTTGGATCTCGAAGCAGGTTGCGCCGACGCTCGAGAATCCGTGCCCGGCGACGGCCGACGGCGAGAAGGCGTGGCGCGCATGGTTCGGCGGCGGCAAGGACGTCCCGCTCGCGAGCCTCCGTGACGAGATGGTCGCGCAGGGTTTCGACGCCGATCGCTTCGTCACCTTCTTCCAGGAGATGGTCGCGAAGTCGTCGTGCTCGGGTGGTGATTGCTCGGAAGGCAAGTGCTCCGAGGGCAAGTGCGCGGACGGCAAGTGCGCGGACGGCAAGTGCTCGGAAGGCAAGAGCGCCAGCGGGAAGTGCGAAGGCGCCAAGTGCTCCGAGAGCAAGGGCGCCGAGGCCAAGGTCGGCGACATCCCCGCGGCCAGCGTTCCGACGGCCGACGCCAAGCCCGCGGCGAAGTCGAGCTGCGGCGGCTGCAAGGACAAGGACGCGGCGAAGACCGACGTCCCGCCCGCCAAGCCGGCCGACGCTCCCGTCAAGCCGTAGTTTGCGACTCATCGCGATGCGCGCAGAACGCGCGTCGCTCGACGGCCGGGGCCCACGGGTCCCGGCCGTTGTCATTGATGCGCCGACCGATCGATTCGCGAACGGGTAGAGTGTCCGACGCATGACCTCCCTCGATTCTCGTTTCGCCGTGCTCGCCGACGTTCCGGCGTTCGATCCCGTCGGCAATCCGGTCGTCGTCCTCGCGATCGCGGCGGCCGTGGCCATCGGCGCCGCGCTGTTCGCGTACTCGCGGATCGTTCGTCGGCGGTCGGCGGCCAGGCTGGATGCGTCCGCGGGGCGACGGCCCGACGCGTGACCGCGCCCGGCCGCCCCGAACCCATCGAACGGCTGCTGTCGAAGTGGAAGGTGGCGTCACGAACCGAGGCACAGCGCCTGGTCCTGGCCGGGCGTGTGCGGGCGGGCGGAATCGTCGTCTCGAATCCACGTGACGTCGTCGATCCGCGGCGCGGTGCAATCGAAGTGGATGGTCGGCTCGTCGGTCCCTCGGAATCGGGATCGGTCTGGTTGGCGCTCAACAAGCCTCGCGGCGTCGTCTCGACGACGAGCGACCCGGAAGGTCGCCAGACCGTGATGGACCTGGTCGGCGAGCACGCGGCGCCCGGATTGGCGCCCGTCGGTCGACTCGATCAGGCGAGCGCGGGCCTCTTGCTCCTGTCGAACGACTCCGTGCTCGCTGATCGCATCCTCGATCCGGCGACGCACGTGCCGAAGCGCTACCGCGTGAAGGTCAAGGGGCACCTCTCGGGCGAGAAGATGCGGCGGCTGTGCGATGACTCGATCTTCGACGGGGGGATCGAACTCGGACCCATGCGGGTGGACGTCGAGTCGAAGGGCCCGAAGTCGGAATGGTTGATCGTGACGCTCGACGAGGGGAAGAACCGTCAGATTCGGCGTCGAATGAAGGACATCGGTCACGAAGTCGAGATCCTGGTGCGCGTCGCGATCGGGCCGCTCGAACTCGGGACGTTGGCCCCGGGCGCGATTCGACCGCTGACGTCGGACGAGGTCGCGGCACTCCGGTCGGCCGCGAGTTCGAGGAGTCGTTGAACCGATCGGTGGCCCCGCCCGTGAGACTCCTGGCGATCGTGCTCCTGCTCCTGCTCGGCGACGCCTCGCGCGTCGCGGCCGAAGACTCCGAGTCCAAGCGCGTGCCTGCCGACCTCCGAGCCTCGGTGGATGCCGCCGTCACGAAGGCGGGCCTCTGGCTGAAGGCGCGGGCGGCGGCCGACGGGACCTTTTCGTGGAGCGTGCCGGACCAGCGGTCCTTCAGTTTGTGGAGCGCGCCGGCCTGCGATCAGGGGTTGACCGCGTTGGCGGCACTGGCGCTGGTTCGGGCAGGGGTCGCGAGGTCCGATCCCGCCGTCGTGCGCGCGATCGAGTCGCTTCGGCGCGCGCTCGCGGCGGCGGAGCCGGCGGCCGACGGCGGTGACGCGCGGACGTTCACCTATGCGGCGGGTTCGCTCTTGTGGATGCTGTCCGAGTTGCGCCCGTCCGGATTCGACGACGTGGCGGTGCAGGCGGCGGTCGCGATTTCGTCGGGGGCAGATGCCGACGGCGACTGGGGGTACTTCCTGCCGCGTGTGCGGGTGAAGGACGGCTACGTCGACGTGATGCGCGGGTTCCGAGCGTGGGCACCCCCGGACATCTCGAATGGGCAGTTCGCGATGCTGGGCCTGCTCTCGGCGGATCGTCTGGGCGTCTGGCGCGGAGAAATGGCGTGGATGCGTGCGCGGGATGGGCTGAAGGCGAAGTCGTCGGTCGGCACGGGCTTCGGCTATCGCCACGATGCGGCGGCGCCGGAGTTCTTCCGAAAGGGGCGTCGCGTCACGACGGCGATCGCGGCGGCGAATCTCTATGTCGCGCTGCGTCGGACGGGGCTCTCTCGCGACGAAGCGCTTGCCGACCCCGTGTTCGCTCGCGCGCTCGGCTGGCTCGTCGGCCACCCCTACCGCGACGCCATCTCGGGCAAGTGGGCGATGAAGGACGTGGGCGACGCGACCGAGCGGCTGCCCTACTACGAGATGATCGCGATCGAACGGCTCGGCTCGTTCGCGGCGTTGACCCAGATCGGGGGCGCCGACTGGTACCGCGTCGGCGTGGCGACGTTGCTCTCGCTCCAGAAGGCCGACGGCTCGTGGCCGGGCGGCGTCGCGGAGGCGGCGTTCATGAACTCCGTCCAGAACACGGTGCTCTCGATCCTGTTCCTGACGCGCGCGCTCGACGCGATCCCGGTGGTCTCACCCGACTTCACGACGGTCGATCTTCTCGCGAATCAGAACCTCCAGGGCGCGCTGTTCGACGACGTCATCGGGCGTGGTGCGGTCGCCCACGCGGCGGCGGCCGCCGATTCGAGGCTCGCATGGCAGAAGGCGTTCGTGACGGTGGGGGAGAAGGCGCTCGTGGCGCTCGTTCGCATCCACGCCGAGGGACCCGCGACGCTCGCGTTGCCCGTTCACGGACTCCTTGTCGCACTGACCGGTCTTCGTGTGGACTCCGACGAGCGGTCAAGCCGCACGCTCGCGTGGACGCGCTGGCTGTTCGATCACCGGGGAAAACTGACTCCCTCGCCCACCGGCGACTCCTTCATCGATCTCAAGTGACGCGCCAACGTAAGGTTTTCTCGGAAGTGTCAGACACTTCCGAGAAAACCTTACGTGGAGATCACGACGCGATCGCTGAGGGCGCGGTTCGCCGACGTTCACGGTCCCCAAGAGACTCGCCTTCGGGGGGGATGGGCACGGGTAGGGGACGACGCTTGACGGCACAACTCTTCTAGTTTACTATTACAGTCATGCGCCTGCGCGTGGACACCGACCCGCCGCTCTCGCCCTCGCAACAGATCGTCGAGGCGGTGCTCGACG
>JANNRO010000572.1:0-9426 GCA_031401505.1 Planctomycetia bacterium | reverse complement strand
CCGGCGACGACGTCGATCGTGAAGTCCTGTGGAGGTCCGAGTGAGGACTCCACGTGGATGCGGTGCCTGCCCTGCGTCAGTTTCTGGAGTCGGTACGCGACCTGGCCTCCCGTCGGCTCGATCGCGAAGTCATGGGGACGGCCGTCGATCGAGATGCGGGCTCCGCGAAT
This sequence comes from Planctomycetia bacterium, assembly GCA_031401505.1. Classification (GTDB taxonomy): domain Bacteria; phylum Planctomycetota; class PLA2; order PLA2; family JAEUHO01; genus JANNRO01. The sequence goes on along the minus strand of JANNRO010000572.1, from coordinate 9,256 downwards.
GACGGCACCGGTTTCGTCGACGAGCGCGATCTCGACGTTCCCGGGTTCGAGCAGTTCGAGATGGACGCGCGTGACGCCGCTGCGTTCGAGCCGCACATCGGAAACTTCGACGGAACCGGCACCCCGCTCACCCACCGCCTTCAACGTATAGACCGACCCTTCGTGGACGCCGGAAAACCAAAAGGAACCGTCGATGACCGAGTGGACCGTCCCGACGTGGCCCCCGCCGACGACGGGAGCGCCGGCCGGCGGCACGATTCGAACGTGGATCGGCACGCCCTCGACCGGCTGGCCGTTCCAGTCGACGACGCGCCCCTCGATTCGCCCTCCGGATGGAATTCGCACGACCGCCATCATTTGCGTAGTGACGAGCGACTCGACGCGGCGCCCATCGGGCACGACGACGATCAATCGCATCGGGCCGATATCCGGCACGGTGACGGTGACTTCGCCGCTCGCGGGCGTGCGCACGTCGAAATACGGGTTTGACGCACGCAACGACTCCCGTCGACCGATCCCTCGGACACGGGCTCCCGCGATCGCAGTCCGCGTACCGAACTCGACGACGCGAACGACGAAGCGCGTGCGTGCTGCCGGGAAGACCTCGAGAACGCCCGGTCCGACGGAGCGAACGACGACCGGGGCGAGATCGGCGGATTCGACGCGCACCGTCGCGAACGCCGACAGACTCGGAACCCGGAACTCGCCACGTTCATCCGTAACGCCGACGATCGGTTCACCCCCCAAGGGCTCTACGCGCACGCGAACCCCCGACAGGACGGACGACGGGCCGTTCCCCCCGAAGCCCGAGGCGTGAATCACCAGCGACCGATCCGGATCGTCCGGTCGCCGCCGTTGCACCTGCGCTTGGCCGCGCGGAATCGACTCGTTGGGTTCGATCGCCGGCTCGGCGTCGAACGCGAACCCATCGGCGTACGTCGCTCCCGACGTCGCGAGGAACACATCGTCATCCGTGAGTCCTGCGTCGGGGATGAAGTCGTCGACCTCTCCCTCTGCGTCATCGCGGCCATCGTGCGGTTCATCACCGCTCTTCGGCGGCGGCACCGAGACGTACGCGACCGCGGCGGCGGAGGCGAACACGACGACGAACAGGGCGACGGCACGACGGGACACGCGTCCTCCAGCGCGGGATTCTACGCAATTCCACTCGCGCTCGTCGTGTGCGCCCCTCGCGCCGACCACGAGAACGTTGACTCGGGTGTCCCCGATGCCGTATTTTCGTCGGCGGCGGCGAGGCATCGGCGGCAATTCGTCGTCAGAACCACGCCCGCACGGCCCGACCACGGGCGCAGGAGCAACCATGGCGAAGGCCAAGCGCACCACGCATCGCAGTTCGAAGGGTACGAAGCTCTACGCGGTCCGCGACAAGAAGGGTCGCATCACGGACATGCAGACCTACAAGCGCGCGCACGGCGCCGACGTGAAGCGCAAGTCGAAGGCCGAGACGGCCTCGAAGGCGAAGAAGGCAGCGAAGAAGAAGTAGGTTGCGTCGTCGCGTCGCGGCCCGGGTGACTGCCCGGGCCGCGCGTTCGGATGGGACGCGGCGCGGGTGACGACAGCGTGTTTCGAGGGGAATCCCGCGGGGAATCTCGACCGCCGATGGAGCGCAGGCTCGATGTCGAAGCGGTCCGTCCGCCACAGATAGTTTGGTGTTTGCGTCCCGCATGCCGTACTTTGACGATTGCAGGCGGGCTCTCGCGGCAATTTGCCAACGACGACTCGCCGGCGCCACCCGCCCGTCACCGGGCGCAGGAGGTACTCATGGCGAAGGCAAAGAAGGCGAAGAAGAAGGCCACGAAGAAGAAGGCGAAGAAGAAGTAGCCCCGAGGCTATCAATCGCCGATTCGATCGTCGATCCACTGTGTCGCGGCCCGGACACCCGTTCGGGCCGCGATGCTCTTTGTAGGCCAGAACGTCGCCGGACGCGCTTTGCGGGCCTTCAGCGCCAAACGGCCACTTCCAGTTCGAGTTCGATGCCATTTGTCTCGCGCACGCGCGCACGCACCAGTTCGACGAGCGCGAACATGTCGGCGGACGTCGCGCCGCCCTCGTTGACGAGGAAGTTCGCGTGCACGGGTGAGACCACCGCGCCGCCGACGCGCGCGCCCTTCAATCCCGCGCGATCAATGCGCGCCCCGGCCGACGGCGCGGCCTCGGGATTCTTGAAGAAGCACCCGGCACTCGCCGCCGTCAGCGGCTGCGTCGATCGCTTCCATGTCGACGCCTCGGCGAAGCGTCGGCGCTCAGCCACCCGGTCGAGCCCCGGCTCGCGGCGAAACGAGGCCCCGGTGACGAGCCCGCCCTGGAACGCGGTGCGGCGATAGCCGAGGTCACCGGGTTCGACCCGCCGTCGAAAGAACGCGCCCGTCGCATCGAATCCCTCGACCTCGAGCAACGCGTCGCCCGCGCTCCCGAACTTTCCGCCCGCGTTCATCGATACGACGCCGCCGACGCTGCCGGGGATGCCCGGACAGCCCGACAGCGTCGGAATCGAGAGGTCGGCCGCACGCGACACGAGGCTCGCGAACGAATTGCCCGCCCCCACCCGGACGCGATCGTCGAGCACCTGCTCGTGGCGCAGTCGAGCCGTCGAGAGCACGACGCCCTCGATCGCGCCGTCGGCGACGAGGAGGTTGTAGCCCCCGCCGAGCACCCGGACCGGGACGCCGTGCGCCCGGCAGTAGGCGAAGATCCTTCCGGCCGACGGCGCGTCGTCGGGTTCGAAGAACCACTCCGCGCAGCCACCGATGCCGAGCGACGTGCGGGTCGAGAGCGCCGTCGCCGTGCGCAGCGCGCTAGCGAAGTCGGTCGGCCAGTCCACGCGCCACCCGATCGACGTCTCCCGCCCCCATCGTCACGACGATGTCGCCCGCGCACACGTTCGCAGCGGCGTACGAGACGATTGCATCGAGCCCCTGGAACACCTGCGCGGAACCGCCATACCTCTCGACGCGGAGCGCGACGTCCACCGACGTCGTGCGGCGCTTCTCTTCCTCCGAGTCGCGCGCGTGATAGATGGGCGCCAGCCACACGGCGTCGGCCTCGGCGAGCGCCGTGCCGAATTCGTCGAGCAACGCGCGCGTCCGGCTTGCCTGATGCGGCTGGAAAACCGCGACGACCCGGCGTGCGGGCCAACGTCCGCGGATCGCGCGGATCACCGCCGAGATCTCGGTCGGATGATGGCCGTAGTCGTCGAGGACGAGCACGCCGCGCCGGTCGGCGATGCACTCCATGCGGCGTCCGACGCCGCCGAACGCCGCGACCCCCTCGGCGATCGTCTCGAAGGCGAGACCCGCCGCGAAGAGGGCGGCGGCGGCACCCGTCGCGTTCAGCACGTTGTGGCGCCCGGAAAGCGGCGACGTCAGTTCGCCGACGGGCACGCCGCGGCGGACGAGCGTCCATCGAAAGCGCTCGTCGGCGGGGTCCCAGGCGGCGTTGACCGCCCGCCAGTCGACGTCCGGACCGATGCCGTAGGTCTCGATCCGGGCGCGGAGCAGCGGATCGCCGCGAAACACCGCGGCCGCGTCCTCGTGGACCACGAGCACGCCCCGCTCGGGCAGGAGGCGCGCGAAGTCGCGGAACGACTCGCGGATCTCGTCCATGTCGCGGTAGTAGTCGAGGTGGTCGGCGTCGAGGTTCGTGACCAGCGCGATCTCGGGGCGGAGTCGGTGGAACGAGCGATCGAATTCGCAGGCCTCGGCCACGAAGTGCGCGCCGCGCCCGGGCCTCGCACTCGAGGCCAGGTCCTTCACGTCGCCACCGATGACGAACGTCGGGTCGAGCCCGGCACGCCAGAGCGTCGTCGCGACGATCGACGACGTCGTCGTCTTGCCGTGGCAGCCCGCGACGCAGATGCCGACGCGTCCCTCCATCAGCGCACCCAGGCACTCGGCGTACTTCCAGATCGCGAGCCCGCGACGGGCCGCTTCGACGAGTTGCGGATGGTCGGGCGCGACGGCGGCGCTCGCGACGACGAGCGTCGTGGCCGGGGGAAGGGACGCGAGCTCTTCGCCCGTGTCGACGCGAACCCCGAGACGCTCGAGCCGGGCCGTGCGGGGGCTCGCGGCCCGATCGCTTCCCGCGACCGAGAGCCCGCGCGCCGCCAACAACTCGGCCGCGCCGCACATGCCGGTGCCGCCGATGCCGACGAGGTAGGCCGACCGATGGCCTTCGAGCGAGCGTCTCAGCACGTTGCGTCCGCCGTCTCTCGTTGCCGGGGTGGTCATCGTCGGAGGCGTCATCGAATTTTCACGGCGGCCGGTCATCCTCACGGCGGCCAGTCAACCCGCCGTTCCGAAGAATCGGACGAGATCGAGGGCGATCGTAGTCGCTCCGTCCGTTCGGACGGCGGAATCCCCTTCGGCGGGCCGCGACGGCGAGGCGTTCGACATCGCCCGCAACCGCTCCGGATCGAAGAGTCGCGCGAGAATCTCGGTCCGATAGGCCTGCGGCGTGAAGGCCGCCTCTTCGACAAGCGCCACGGCGCCGCACGCGACGAGGGGCTCGGCGTTCTTCCATTGCTGGCGGTCGGCGTGGTGCGGGTAGGGCACGACGACGGCGGGCCGCGCCAGTGCCGCGACCTCGGCGAGCGTCGAGGCACCCCCGCGGCAGAGCACGAGATCGGCCGTACGCAGCGCCTCCCCCATGTGGGAGAGGAACGGTCGGACGTGGGCCCCGACGCCGATTCGACGATAGGTCTCCGTGGCCGCGGCGGAGGCTTCCTCGGAACCCGTCGAGTGGATCACCTGGATGCGGTCGGCCCACTTCGCATCGGCCGCCACGGCGGCTTCGAGGCCGGCCAGGGCGCGGGCATTGAGCCCCGTCGACCCGAGACTTCCTCCGACGACGAGCAGGGTGCGCTTGCCCTCGACGAGGCCGAAACGGAGCGGGTCGCGGACCGCGCGGCGCACCGCCTCGCGAATGAACGGGGGGACGACCAGCGCCCGCTCGGGGTGCTTGAGGTGTGCGAGGCACGCCTGCGAGACGAGGTACGTGCGCGCCGCCTTCGCCTCGAGCTTGCGAACGACGATTCCCGGCACGGCATCGGCGGCGAACAGCGTCAGCGGGACCCTGAGCGTCGTCGCGGCGATCGCGGTCGGGGCACAGGGCCAACCGCCGAGCGCCAACACGACGTCGGGACGCTCGCGCTTGACGAGTCGCCGTGCCGCCCAAACCGAACGTGCCATGCGCGGGACGAACGTCACCTTCGACAGCCATCCCTTCGGAAGTCGAGGCGCCCGCACGTGGAGCCGGGGCGGTTCGTCGGCGGAAAACCACGCGGCTTCGCGCTCCTCGCCCGGCGTCACGATGAGGACGCGATGCCCGGCCGCCACGAGTGCGTCGCGGATGGCGAGTCCGGGCGCCAGGTGCCCGACGGTCCCGCCTCCCGCGAGGAGGATCAGCCCCACGGGTCTCCGCTCTCTTCCTGCGCGACGTGCCTCGAAACGTTGACGAGGAGGCCTACCGACGCGAACGCGGTCACGAGACTCGAGCCGCCGACGCTCACGAAGGGAAGGGACACGCCCTTGTTGGGCGCGCTCGCGGTCGCGACCGCGATGTTGATCAACGCCTGGAAGGTCACGGCGAACGTCGCGCCCGCCGCGAGGTAGTAGGGGAAGAGCCCCGTGCACGCGTGCGCGCGCTCGGCGATGCGTCGACCGTAGAAGACGATCGCCATGAACGCGAGGATGACGGCGGCGCAGCCGACGAAACCCAGTTCCTCCCCGACGAGGGTGAAGATGAAGTCGTTCTGCATTTCGGCGACGCGCCCGAGTTTCTGCGTCCCGGCGCCGAGCCCCGTGCCGAGCACGCCCCCCGAGCCCAGCGCGACGAGCCCCTGGTACTGCTGCGCGCCGGGCTTGACCCCCTCGGTGAAGAACGCGAGCCGTGCCCCCACGTGTTGGAACTTGGACGCCGCGATCCAGACGATCGCCGGGATCGCGACGAGCGCGAACGGCACGAGCCGGCCGAAGCGCACGCCGGCGAGGCCCAGCAGCACCATCGCGAGCGCGCTGATGAAGAGGGACGTGCCGAGGTCGGGCTCCATCAGGATCAGCGCGACGCCGATGCCCACGGGGGCCAGCATCGCGGGCCACGGCACCCGATCGCCGGGGGCGCCCTCCTCGCGCTTGGCGAGGCGGTCACCCAGATAGACGATGACGGCGATCTTGAGGAACTCGCTCGCCTGCATCGTGAACGGCCCGATCTCGAGCCAGCGCCGGCTGTTGTTCTTGATCTTGCCGATGCCGGGAATCAGCGTGAGCGCGAGCAGCACGAGGAGCGCCAGCAGCAGGTGGTGCGCGTGCTTGCGCAGCCACCCGAGCGGCACGCGCGACGCGACGAAACCCACGAAGACCGCGATGAACGCCCACGCGATCTGCTTCAACAGCATGGCGTCGGGATCGAAGCTCGCCCGCCGGTCGGCGAGCTTCACCGCGGTCCACGAATAGATCATCACGAGCCCGAAGGCGGTCAGCCCGATCGCGATCCCGAACACGGTGCGCCCGAGCGCCCGGGCATCCTCGAGGCGGACCCCGGGTCGGGCGTAGGCGGGCAGCACGCGGGCCGGGACCGATCTCGACGGCATGATCAGCGCACCTTCAGGGTCGCGAGCGCCACGAGCGCGCAGACGACGGAGACGATCCAGAACCGCACCGTGACCTTGTTCTCGTGCACGGGGCCGTCGGGCGGCGGCGCCTGCTGGTAGTGGTGGTGGATCGGCGAGCAACGGATCAGCCGCCTGCCCTTCGGATCCGGGTCCCCGCGGCGGATCGCCGCCCGCTTCGTCCACTTGAACCAACTGCGCTGGACGATCACCGACACCGCTTCGAGCACGAAGATCCCGCCCGCGATGAAGAGCGTCACCTCGTGACGGATCGCGACCGCCAGCACGCCCAGGATGCCGCCGATCGCGAGCGCCCCGGTGTCTCCCATGAAGACGGCGGCGGGGTAGCCGTTGAACCAGAGAAAGCCGAGCGAGCCGCCGGCGAGCGCCGCGCCGATGATCGCCAACTCGCCGCCGTCCTTCACGTAGAAGAGATGGAAGTCGGTCGCGAAGTCGACCCGCCCCACGAGATAGGCCACGACGGTCAGCGTGACGGCGACGGTCGCCGTGCAACCGATCGCCAGTCCGTCGAGCCCGTCGGTCAGGTTGACGGCGTTCGACGCACCCACGATCACGAGCAGGCCGAACGGAATCAGGAAGAGCCCGAGATCGAGGCAGAAGTTCTTCGAGAACGGCAGTTGGAGATCGGCGTGGTGCCCGCCGTCGGGCGCGGTCAACGGCCTGGGCAATTCGATGACCGTCCCCGCGGTCGGAGGCACGAGCGTCCCGTCACGCTTGGCGCCCGCGTTGCGTTCGGCGATGTCCTTGGCGCGCGCCCGGTCACCGAGGTACTTCGCGGCGATCGACTCGAAATCTTCGCCCGGCGCCACCTCGTGCCGCTTGACCCACTCCTTGGGATAGGGCGACGCCTTCATCGACATCCCGCGCAGCCAGGGCGTTCCATCTTCGCGGTTTCCGGCCGCGTAGAGCACGCCGATGACCAACGTCGAGATCAGAAGCTGACCGAGGAGCTTCTTGCGCTCGGACATGCCCTTGCTCTTCGGATCCTTCAGTTTCTCCTTGTCGTCGAGCGCGCCGAGCGCGCCGAACGCGAGGAACGAGAGGACCGCGGCCCACGTGTACGGGTTGTCGAGGCGCGCGAACAGCAGCGACGCGAGCGAGACGCCGATCAAGAGGATCACGCCGCCCATCGTCGGCGTGTGCGCCTTGCGCAGGCGCTCGTCGTCCACGATCTTGCTGCCGGTCAGCACGACCCCTACGGCCTTGCGCTCGCGCAGCCACTTGACGATGCCCGGCCCCACGATCGTCGCGATCAGGAACGCGAGAATGGCCGCGAAGGCCGCGCGGAACGACACGTACCGGAAGAGCCGAAACCCGGACAAGACGTTCTCGAGGGGGACGAACAAGTGATAGAGCATCGAGGATCCGGAGAATCGATCGCGGAGGCTTCGGGTCGGACCGATCAGGCGTGGGGCGGGACCTGGGCTTCGACCTCGCGGACGGACGCATCGACCGACTTCCCGGGCTCGGCGCCGATGCGCGCGCGCGTCGCGAGGAAGAGCCGCTCGAACGCCATGCCGCGCGACGCCTTGAAGAGCCACGTGTCGCCCGCCCTCGGCTCGATCGCGGGGGCGGCGAGCGCCTCTTCCATCGTCTCGTGGTGGTGGACGCGGCCTTCGAGTCCCGCCCGGCGCGCCTCCTCGGCGATCAGCGCCGCGTTGCGGCCCACGGCCCAGACGGCGTCGACGTGCGCGTTGGCGAGTTTGCGGCCGAGTTCCCGATGACAGCGCTCGGTCTGGTCGCCCAGTTCCAGCATGTCGCCGACGACGGCGATCCGGCGACCCGCCGCGGGACGCGCCATCAACTCGACGACGGCGCCCTCCATGCTGCGCGGGTTGGCGTTGTACGCGTCGTTGATGAGCGTGACCTCGCCGACCACCTCGCGGCACATGCGCATCTGCGGCGCGCGGAACCGGGCGAGCGCCTCGCGGACGTCGTGGGGGTCGCGGCCGAGCCACAGCCCCACGGCGGTCGCGGCCAGCGCGTTGTGGACGTTGTGCAGGCCGAGGGCCGGGACCTCGAACGGCATGCGGTCGTAGAGGTCGAACCCGACCCCGTCCACCGTGACGCGCGCCTTCGTCCCGTAGACGTCCGCGTCCTCCCACGTGCCGTAGGTGACGAGGCAGCAGCGCACGCCCTCGATCATCTCCCGGCAGTAGTAGTTGTCCGCGTTGACGATCGCCGCGCCGTCGGCGGGCAGCGCGTCGAGCAGGGCCGCCTTCTCGCGCATGACGCCGCGGAGCGAGCCGAGCCCCTCGAGGTGGGCCTCCTCGACGTTCGTCACGACGCCGACGGTCGGGCGGGCGATCCCGGCGAGGGTGGCGATCTCGCCCGGCGCGTTCGTCCCGATCTCGACCACGGCGGCCTCGGTCGTGCGGTCCATCTGGAGCAGGGTCAGGGGCACGCCGATCTCGTTGTTGAACGAGGCCGGACTGGCCACGACGTCACGGCCCAGGACCAGCCGCACCATCTCCTTGGTGGTGGTCTTTCCGCACGACCCCGTGATGCCGATCACGGGCACGCTGAAGCGGCTGCGGTGCCAGCGCGCCAGGTCGGCCAGCGCCCGCGTGGTGTCCTTCACCAGGATGACGTTGGCCGGCATGCGCTCGA
>JANNRO010000571.1:0-13511 GCA_031401505.1 Planctomycetia bacterium | reverse complement strand
CGCGGACTTCGCCTTGGCGAGCGCGTCGGCCTCGGCCCGCAACTGTTTCTCGGCGTCGAACCAGTCGGCCTGCTCGTGGCCGGGTTGGCGTCCGCGGCGGACGTAGAGGGCGAAGGCGCGGGCGACGATGGCGTCGCGGTCAAGCGGGGGCGGGGGGGGCATGTCGGGAGGCTCCGCGCGGGCGGGGCCCGCGAAGGATAGACCCTACGATCGACCCGGCCGGGCGGCACGATTTCGTCCGGCGTGGGCTTTCCTCCGCGGGCCGGGTCGGGCACGATCCGGGCTCGATCCCTTCGTGCGTCCCTTGATGGAGCGACCCGTGGCCCAGCGAATCCCGCCGAATGTGCCGAAGATCACCTCAAAGTGGCATTCGCCCCGGCTGCAGAAGGAGATCCTCTGTTGCCGGTACGGGAGCGCGGGGCAGCCGGTGCTGTTGTTCCCGACGGCGGGCGGGGACGCAGAGGAGAGCGAGCGGTTCTGGATGATCAGCGTGCTCGGCGAGTTGCTCGAGAAGGGGAAGATCAAGGTGTTCACCGTCGACAGCGCGGCGGGGAAGGTGTGGACGGACGGCGAGTCGACGGGCGCGCACCGGGCGTGGTTCCAGAACCGGTTCGACGACTACGTGGTATCGGAGGTCGTGCCGTTGATCCGCAAGGACTGCGGGAATCCGACGGCGGAGGTGATCACGGCGGGGGCGTCGCTCGGCGCGTTCAATGCGTTGGCGTCGATCTGTCGGCACCCGGATCTGTTTCGGGCGGCGGTGTGCATGAGCGGGACATACGACTTCACGCGGTGGATGAACAAGGAGCACACGCTCGACTTCCACTACGCGTCGCCGATGAACTTCCTGCCGGGGTTGCCCGAGGGGGCGCAACTGGCGGCGTTGCGCACGCGGATGATTCTCTTGCCGACGGGGAACGGCGACTACGAGGCGCCGGCGGAGTCGTGGACGATGGCGCGTCTCCTGGGGGCGAAGGGCGTCCCCAACCGCGTCGACATCTGGGAAAACTACCGTCACGACTGGACGACGTGGCGCGAGATGCTCCCGAAGTACCTCGCCGACCTGACGAAGTAGTCTCCCCATGTAAGGTTTTCTCGAAAGTGTCAGACACTTCCGAGAAAACCTTACATCGCGCGGAGGTTTTCCCGAAAGTGTCAGACACTTTCGGGAAAAACCGTGACCAAGGGGGGGCGCTTCGCGTGGGTGCAATACACACCACGCGAGGAACCACCCATGGGTCACCCCCAGCGAATCGTCCTACCCGGCGACCGATTCCACATCATTCAACGTGGAATCGCCCACCGCACCGTCGCCGACAACGACATCGATGGTCGCGGATTCTGCGCACTGCTCGCCGACCTCGTCCATCGGGGGGAAATCAAGGTCCTCTCGTTCTGCCTGTTGATGACGCACTTCCACCTGCTCATCGAGTGTCTCAACGAGCGGCTCGGAGACGCGATGCGGCGCCTCGAGGGCATTTACGCGCGAGGATTCAATCGGCGAAGACCGTCGCGGGACGGCGCCCTGCTCCGCGCCCGATATCGCGCCAAGCGCGTCCGGTCGGAGGCGTACCAGTCAGCCCTGTTCCGCTATCTCGATTTCAACCCCGTCGTCGCCGGTCTCGTGAAGCACCCGTTCGATTACCCGTTCGGCAGCGCGTGTCTCTATGCCCGCAGGCGCGGCCCCCCGTGGCTCGACCGAACCTGGGCCGAAGCGGAGGTCTGTCGGCGGCTCGGCATCCCGACCTACACGCCGGAGGGGTATTCGAAGTGCTTCGGCGTCCGAGGAAGCCCGGGGCAGCAGCGCTGGCTCGAGTCGGTGATGGCAAGTCCGCTCGACGTCCCGCCCACGCTTGACGCAATCGTAGCGGGATCGCCCCGACACATCAGCCAATGGATGGACGAACGTGCGCTCGAAGCCGACGGATCGAAGCGGCAGGTTGCGCTGGCGGATCCGGAATCGGCCGCGAAACGGATCGCGGAAGCGGAGCAACGCAGGCCGGATTGGATCCTGCGCCCGCGAGGCATGCCACGACCGGCCTGGAAGATCATGTTGGTCGGTATGCTCCGCGACGTCGGAGGACAGACGTTCGCCCAGATCGCCGCCCGGACTTCGATCCAGAGCCGCAGCGCCATGTTCCTGTACGCCGAGCACCAACATTTGTTCAAGTCGGATGAGGGATATCGAGCAATCGCCGTCGAGGTGGCCGAATCGGTCGTCCGCGAGTGTCACGGCACGTCGACGTCCCTCGTCGTCAGCTGAGCGTACTCGGTGCGGACAAATGAACTGTCGGGCAGTGGACTACACGACTACAAGGTTTTCTCGGAAGTGTCTGACACTTCCGGGAAAACCTTCGTTAGCGGGTGAGCGACTGGACGCGGCAGAATTGCGCGAAGCGCTGGAGGAGGCGGGTGGCGTGAGGACTCGGGCGGAGCTTCTTCAGGAAGGGCGCTTCCGCGAGCGGCGTCCCGGGAGGCAGGTCGGTCGGAGGGTACTTTTCCATGTACGCCATGTAGCGCTTGGCCACCGCGTCGGGATCGAGCTCGGGATGGAATTGACACGCCCAGTACGGACGACCCTCGACGCGAAAGGCGTTGACCGGGCACAGCGAGGAGGTCGCCAGCAACGTCGCGCCGGGAGGAAGCCTGACCGCACGGTCGGTGTGCCCGGCCTGCCCCACGAACGTCGAAGGCAACGGCGCGAAGAGCGGGTCGCCGGCCGCCGCCGCCGACACCGTCAGATCGATGCTGCCCACCTCGCGATGCGCCGGGTCGCGCATCATCTCGCCGCCGAGCGCGATCGTCGTGACCTGCAGTCCGAAGCACGACGCAAACGTGGGCACCCCCGAGGGAATCAATTGCTCGCGCACGTACGCGACCATCCGTCCGATCCACGGGTAGGGATCGAGGCTCGAGTAGTCCCCCGAGCCCCCCATCAACACGGCGCCCGACGATCGAAGTTCGACCGGAGTCGGCACGCGCGCCAGCATGTCCACCACGACGATGCCCGACGTCGGCACGCCGAGGCTCGCCGAGAAGCACTCGATCTCGTGGGCCCGCATCGGGTCTTTCGCATCGCGAGACTGAAGCAGAAGGAAGGGGCTGCGCATGGTGACCGAGGATACGGGTCGATCGCTCGCCCGCGAAGCGCCGCCTACATCCGCTGGTACTTGGGCCCGCTGCCGCCCTCGCGCGGACTCCACCGCGGCCCGAGCACGTCGGTCGCCTTGCAGTCGACGCAGTTCGGCGCGTTCACGACGAGTTGCTCGCCCCGGCGCTCGTACACCCCCGCCGGGCACAGGCTCGCGTACAGGTCGGCGACCTCGCCCGAGACGTCTTTCCCGACGAGCAGATGCGACGGCACGTCGTCGCGCGTCTTGTTGCCCGAACGGAAGACGCCGTCCACCTTCGAGAACGTCAGCTTGCCATCGGGGGTAAACGGCTCGGGCGCGAGCGCCGTCTTCTCTTCGAACGCGTCCGCCTCGGTCGGGATCCGCCACCCCGGAAACGCGCCGCACGTCACCGTCATCAACGATGCCTTGACGCCGCCGAAGTAGAAACCGTGCTTGAACGCCAGCCGCATGTTGCGCCGACGCCGCAGCACCTTCATCGTGTCGCTCGCGTTCATCGCGTCGTCATAGGACGCGAGCGCGTCGGGCCCGGTGTCTTTCTCGACGAGTGCGCGGAAGATCGCCTGCGCCGCGGCCATCCCCGAATGCATCGCGTGGTGGATGCCCTTCAACGCCGCCACGTCGACGAAGCCCGCCGTGTCACCCACCAGCGCGACACCCCGGCCCTGCCGACGCGCTGGCAACGAGTAGTACCCGCCCTCGGGGATCGTCTTGGCCCCCCACTCGACGAGCGTCCCGCCCTCGAGCACCGCACGAAACAACTTGTGCGCCTTCATCCGCTGGAGCAGCAGATGGGCGTCGACGTTCGAGCGCTTCGAGTCGAGCGCGGCAACGACCCCGATCGCGACGAGGTTCCCCCCCATCGGGTAGCAGAAGCTCCCGCCGAACACGTCGCGCGGGAACGGCCAGCCGAGTGTGTGAATGACCGCGTCGAGCGGCGTCTTCACCTCCCAAAGCTCCTTGACCCCCAACGCGAAAATCTGCGGGTTCGCCGAAGCAACCCCCGCCCACTTCATCCATGCCTGCCCGAGCGGGCCCCGCGTCCCCTCCGACAGCACCGTGAACTTCGCCGTGATGTCGGTCGGCGCCTGATAGCCCGCGCCCGGCGTCGCGTCGCGCTTCAAGCCGGTCGGCGTCGTCCGCACGCCGATCACGCGCTCGCCCTCGACCCGCAACGAGTCGACCGGGAACCCCGTGAAGAGGTTGACCCCCAACCCCTCGGCCTGCTCGCCCAACCAACGCACCAGTTCGCTGATGCTCGCGACGAAGTTGCCGTGGTTCTTCATCGGCGGCGGGGTCGGCAGACGCCACGCGTGCCCCGACGTCAGGAAGTAGACCCGCTCGCCCGTCACCTCGCCTCGGAACGGGAAGTCGGCGTCCTTCTTCTCGGGAAACAGCTGGCGCAACGCGCTCGGATCGACGACCGCCCCCGACAGGTTGTGCTGGCCCAACGACTCGGCCTTCTCGAGCACCGCGATGTTGACCTCGCCCGGTCCCTGCCCCGCCTCGTTGGCCGCCTTCACCAGCCGCGCCAGCTGGATCGCCCCGGCGAGACCCGCCGGTCCGCCACCGACGAACACGACGTCCATCTCGACGTTCTCGCCTTTCTCGTCGGAGGAACTCTCCCGAACGAGCAGCCGTTCCATCGGCAGGTCGGCCTGATGACGGGCGGGAACGAACGTCGGCGCCATCGGAACCTCCTCGCGTCGTTCTACCGGCCCCCCCGGTGGAACGCCCCGGTCGTCGCGGGAGCCCGGGGGGGAGCGAAAACACGCGTCGGACGAGGTGGGGGTACGGGGGAGGAGGTCCCTACAATCCGCGGCGCCCATGTCGACTCGGCCCACGAAACTCCCCGCCACTCCATTCTCCGCCATTCCATGCTGTCCGCGCCGTCCATTGCCGCTCCCGTCACGCCCGCTGCGCCCGTGCCGGAAATCCGTTCCTGGGCAACCTCCCGGCGGCTGATCGGGCGCTTCGCGCCGTATCGGCTCCGCACGGCCGCGATCCTGCTGCTCCAGTTCGTGCGCGTCGGGCTCGAACTCGCCTCCCCGCTGCTTCTCGGCACCACGATCGGGTCGCTCGACGGCTTCGAAGGGTCGAACGGCGCGCTGCCCGAGCGCTTCGTCCTGCTCGTCTCGATCTACGGCGTCACCGTCGTGCTCCGCAGCAGCGCGCAGTACGTGACTGCGCTCGCCACCGCCTCGCTCGCGCAGGACGTCGAGAATGGGCTGCGCAGCGAACTGTTCGCGAAGGTCATGCGACTTCGATTCCGCTGGCACGACGAGAACCGCAGCGGCAAGACCATCGCGCGCTCGCTGCGCGACATGGAGAAGGCCAAGGGCTTCTACCGCGAGGTGGCGTTCGGCTACGTCGAGATGGGCATCGTCGCCGTCGGCGTCCTCGGGCTGTCGTTCGCACTCCATTGGTCGTACGGGGCGCTGGCCTTCGTACTCCTCTGGGGGCCGCTCTTCGTGACCGCATGGGCCGCACGTCGCATCGCCGTGATGGACAAGGGCATGTCCGACGAATACGACCGCGTGACGACGGCGCTCCAGGAAAACGTCGCGGGCGCACGCGTCGTGCGCGCGTTCGGCCGCGAGTCGGAGGAGATCGAGAAGTACGGCGGCCGCCTCGGCGTCTTCACCGCGTCGTGGAAGGTGCTCGTCCGGTTCTGGACGACGCTGATGCCGCTGCTCCATCACACGAGTTACCTCGTCTCACCGGCGGCGATCTTCGTCGGCGCGTGGCGCTACGCCGAGGCCCCCGGCCCCGCGAGGCTCGGCGAGGTCGTGGCCGTGCTGCTCTATCTGCGCACCGCCCGCGACCGGCTGCGCCCGCTGACCCGGCTCGTCTTGGTTGGTCAGGAGGCCGTCGCGAGCGCCGTGCGCGTCTTCGAGGTGCTCGACCGCGACGACGAGACGCCGATCCCGAAACACCCGAAGACGCTGCCCTTGAGAGGGGGGGACCTCCGCTTCGAAGGCGTCGTGTTCGCCTATCCGAACGGACGCAAGGTGCTCGACGGGGTCGACCTTCACGTTCCCGCGGGATCGTCGCTCGGCATTCTCGGGCGCACGGGCTCGGGCAAGACGAGTCTCGTTCATTTGGTCCCGCGGTTCTACGACCCGTCGGCCGGACGCGTGTCCCTCGATTCGATCGACGTACGGGACCTTCGTCCGACCGACCTCGCGTCCGCCGTCGGACTCGTCTTCCAGGAGCCGTTCCTCTTCTCGGCGACCGTCGTCGCCAACGTGGCCTACGGCCGCCCCGGCGCCACGCGCGACGACGTGATCGCCGCGTGCAAACTGGCCGCCGCGCACGAGTTCGTTGAAACGCTGCCCAAGGGCTACGAGACGATCATCGGCGAGCGGGGCGTCTCCCTCTCGGGCGGGCAGCGCCAACGGCTGACGATCGCACGCGCGCTCGTGATGAACCCGCGCGTCCTGATTTTCGACGACGCAACCGCGAGCGTCGACGCGCTGACCGAGAAGGAGCTGTTCCGGGGCATCCGCGCCGCGGCCTCGGGGCGCACGACCGTCGTCATCAGCCAGCGCGTGACATCGATCCGCTGGTGCGATCGTGTGGCCGTGCTCGAGGGCGGTCGGGTCGCGGCGATCGGTACGCACGAGGAGCTCCTGGCGTCGAGCCAGCCCTACCGCGAGGTGTTCGAGCATCAGGCGCTCGATCGGGGGGCTCCATGAGCGTGCCCGACGAGATGGCGCTCGAAGAGGAGCTGGCTCGCGTCCCGCTGCGTCGCAAGACGTGGGGACGGTTGATCGGCTATTTCAAGCCCAACAAGGGCTCGTTGTGGCTCGGACTTGCGATCGAGTCGTTCTGGGTGCTCGTGATCATTTTCGAGACCGCGTGCCTGAAGGTCGCGATCGACGGCCCGCTGCGCCGGGGCGACATCACCGGCACCGCGATGTGGAGCCTGTTGCTGACCGGCACCGTGTCGTTCCGCGCGTGGATCACGGTGATCGAATTGCGTCGCACGCAACGCGCGGGGGTCGACGCGCTCCACGCGGTGCGCCGCGACGTGTTCGACCACCTCCAGCGCCTCTCGATGCGGTACTTCGACCGCACGAAGCAGGGGCGCATCCTCGCCCGCGCCGATCGCGACGTGGACAGTCTGGAGCACGTCTTCACGTGGGGTCCGGTCGGGCTCGCCAACAACCTGACCGCCATCATCGCGGCCTTCGCCCGCATTGCGTGGGTGCAACCGCAGTTGACGCCGTTCGTGCTGGCGGCGCTCCCGCTGCTGTGGCTCCTGACACGCGCGTTCGAGCGCGTGGGTTTCCCCGCGTACCGGAAGATCCGCGAGACGCACTCGGCGATCTCGTCCCACGTGGCCGAGCGGATCACGGGCGTGCGCGTCGTCAAGGCGTTCGCCGCCGAGGGACGCGAGAGCGCGACCCTCGCCGGGCTTCAGGCGCACTACCGCGCGGCGGTGCTCGGCGGCGCCAAGGCGACCGGCGGGTTCATCCCGTCGCTCTCGCTCGTCATCCAGGCGATCCTCGTGCTGGCGCTGCTGATGGGCGGTTCCCGGGTCGTCGGCGGCGATCTGCACGTCGGCGATCTGCTGGAGTTGACCTTGCTGCTCGGCTTCGCGCTGACCCCCGTCGAAGGGCTCGCCGGGCTCTACAACGAGTGTCTCGTCGCGGGCGCCGCCGCCGAGCGCATCTTCCTGCTGCTCGACACGACGGCCGACGTGAAGGACGGCCCCGGCGCGGTCGATCCGGGTCGGTTGGCGGGCGAGGTCGAGTTCAAGGACGTCGGCTTCTCCTACGATCCGGCCGGCGCCAACGGTCGCCAGTTGTCGGGCATCACGTTCCGTGCAGCACCGGGCGAACGAATCGCGCTGGTCGGTCACACGGGCGCGGGGAAGACGTCGATCCTCCAATTGCTCGCACGCTTCTACGAACCGCAGGACGGGACGATCTCCTACGACGGCCGCGACGCGCGGACGATCGCGAGCACGTCGCTTCACCGGCAGCTGGGCATCGTGCTGCAGGAGAATTTCCTGTTCGCGGGCTCGGTGCTCGAGAACCTGCGCTTTGCGCGGCCGGATCTCTCGGAGGCGGAGGCCCGCGCCGGCTTCGAGTCGCTCGGATGCACGGAGATCCTGAACGGGTTACCGGCCAACCTCTCGACCGAAGTCGGCGAGCGCGGGGCGAACCTCTCCGAGGGCGAGCGCCAGATCGTCTGCTTCGTGCGCGCGCACGTGTCCGATCCGGCGATTTTGATTCTCGACGAAGCGACGAGCGCGGTGGACACGCACACGGAGGCGCTCCTGTTGCGCGCTCTGCGGGCGCTCTCGGCGCGGCGCACGACGTTCGTGATCGCCCACCGGCTCTCGACGATCCGCGACGCCGATCGCATTCTCGTGCTCGACCACGGCCGCCTCGTCGAGCAGGGCACCCACGCCGCGTTGATCGCGACCGGCGGCACCTACGCCCGCCTCTACGGCGAGTACGCGAAGTAGCGCGGGGCCGGTCCCGCGGCTGGTCCGGAATCAGTCTCTCGGGGTGCTCAAGGGTTCGAGAGCGCGCGCGAAGTAGTTGCGACTCGTATACCCGTCCGAGAACGTCCGCGCGGACTGGGCGAGGCGACGCAGGACGGCGTCGAACTCGGCGCGGCTCACGTCCCGCAGCGACATGTACAGGCGAACCGCTGCCTGCAGATAGCTGAAGAGTGGCTCGGAATCGGAGCCATCGGGGCGGCGACGCAGCAGGTCGTACAGGCGCTCGAATTCCTTGTCGGTCACGATGCGGCCGCCGATGACGCAGAAATTGGAGGCCGTGCGCTCGATCACGACGAAAAACGCCAGGTATTCGGGAGTCGGTCCGCGGGGAAACGGGGGCGGCGTTCGATCTCCGGTCCATAGACTCGTGATGCTGGGCAGCGTCACGGGTGTGGCCACGCCCCCCGCAACGACGACAACCTGATCTTCGATTTCCCGGATCTCGTCGTCGGCGTCGACTTGGACGCCAATGAAGGGAAAGTTGATGCCGGGGTCGGGGCCGACCCCCGCCTGCTCGAGAGCCTGGATGACGGAGGAGTTCATGTGCGGTTCCGCGGAGTGAACCACGGCGCGGGGACACCGATCGGCGTGACGGGCACGGAATTCCGAAATACCGAGGCAGGCACACTCTCTTCAAATTCGGGCTCGTTTCGACCGGTACTGGCGCCGTCGGCAAGAGGTCGCTGCTCTTGAAATGCGCGACGCGGAGCCGCCTCGCGAAGCCTTCGCCCGCGGTAGGCCCGCCGGAGTTGAAGAAAACGTGCCTGCCTCGGTATTTCGGCATTTCGGTCCTGCCGCCCGCAGGTCGGGGCCGGGGGCCGGGGGCACGGGGGGCACGGGATGCGCCCGAGAACGGACGGCCCCTCACGCCCGCGCCCGGAAGCGCCGATGAAGAAGGGGGCCGGTCAGGGGCCCTGATCGGGAGTCGACTTCGTGTCGAAGGTTCGAAAGCCACTGTCGCCGGCGCTCCTCTCGGGGAAACGCCGCTGGCCGCGCCAGGCGCGGGCCATGGAGGTGGTCTGCGTCGGAGCGGGCGCCACCGTGCGGGGGCAGACCATCGACATCTCGCGGAGCGGGATGCTCATTTCCGTCCGCGACGGCAGCCTCCCCCCGGTACGCGCGGGCGACCTCGTGCCGCTTGCGTTCCTCGTCGCCGTCGCGTTCGCCGACGGCATGCGGGTGATCCTCGGGCCGGACGTGAACGTGCGCGCCGATGTATTGCGGGTCACGACCAGTCCCGCCGACGCCGAGTTCCTGCGGCTGGGCTGCCGCTTCCGACGCACGCTCACGCGCCAGCAGTGCGCGCAGATCGGCATCGACGAGACCGACACGCCGGACCCGTCGCTCGATCTGGTGCCGGACATGGAATTCGACGCGCCGACCACGGCAACGAGCGACAAGCGCGCCTGAGATTCGCCTGCCGTTCGTCGGAGGGGAGCGGCCGGCTACCAGGTGTAGCGGACGCGATACCCGACGACCTTCTCGCCATTGGGCGGCACGGTCACCTCGAACTCGATCGTGCGCGCGTCGATCTTCGCGAAGGGGTCGGTCGAAACCGCGATCTCCCAGTTGGTCCAACGGAAGAGATTCTCGCGGACGAGCACCTTCTGCGCAACGTCCTTGTGGTTGCGCACGACGATCTGGTAGGCGTCGACCATCGTCTTTCGCCCCGTGTCGATCTGGAAGTCGGTCTGCGTGCGGTCCCCCACCACGTCGAACGACTGCCCGACCTTGACGAGCACCTTCTCGTCCTTCGCCGTGTGGTCGATCAGATCCTCGCCGACGAACTCGAGTCCGCCGTCGGCGTCGTCCTTCTGGAACACACGGATCTTGCCCTTGGGCAGCGGCATGCCCAGCTGGTTCGATTTTTCGTTCCTGAACTTGACGTAGACGTCGAGCTTCGTGTTCGCCGACGAGCGGATGTCGCGATCGGTCCGGGGCTCTCCGAACGCGCCCCAATGTCGCGCCTCGGGTAGGCCGTAGTAGACGAGCACCTTCTCGACCGTCGCGTCGTGCGCCGTCGGAAAGAGTGCAATCTGCTGCGTCGATGCATCGAGGACGTCGGTCGGGTACGGCAGCGTGTAGAGGTGGTACTCGAAGAACGATTTCTCGACGAAGCCTGGCGCGGCGGCGGCGGCGGCCATCGGAGCGCCGCGGGGAGGCGCCATCGTCGGCATCGGATAGGCCCTCGGCTGGATCTTCTGGACGTCCCCCGCGACCAGTTTCAACGTCGCGTTCCGGTACGACGCACCCGACATGTTGAGCATCGTCACCCACGCGCCGAGATCAGCCTTCGTCGAGTCGGCGTTCAAGACGAGGTTGTAGTCGGCGCGCCACGTGATGCCCGCCGTCTGGTAGCTCGTCCGGCAGAGGTGCGAGCCGGCGCCGGCACCGGCGAGCTTCCATACGAGCGTCGGCTTCGTCAGCAGCCCGTCAGGGAGCGCCGGGAGCCGCAGTCCGGGGTCGCGCGTGCCGACGTAGCGGAGCGTGCCGTCGGAGGCCTGAAGCACCACCGTGCCCTGATTGACAGCGAGCACCCGGCCCTCGAGCTTCGCGACCATCTGCCCGTCTTTCAGCGTCTCGACGGCGATCGTCTTGTCGATGTAGCGCTCGAGGATCTTGTCGGCGCTCGCGAGATCGAAGCGAAACGCCTGTTCCAACACCTGCGTGCCGAGCGGGGACGCGAGATCGGTGAACGAGACCGTCGTCGGATCGATGAACTGCGCGACGTCGGAGAGCTTCACCTCGCCCACCCCGTTCGGGATGTCGAGTGCGCGGATGTCCTTCACGATCCCGTACCCCGGCACCTGCCACGCCGCCGTCGGGTTGTGGCCCTGCCGTTGCTGGGCGACAAACTGCTGCGGGTCGAAACCGGCCGGATCGGCCGACGAATAGACGGTCAGCGAGACGCCGGCAACCGGCACAGCCTTCGATTCGGCGACGGGTTTGTCGTCCGACGCGGCGAGGTTTGCCCCGAGGAGGGACAGTGCCGCCAGCGCGATCATCGGACGCCAGATCTTCTGACGGCACGGGGCGCGCGAATTCAGGCTCATCGGAAGATTCATCGGATTCGTCCCTTTCGACGGCGCTACCACGTGTACCGGACCGAGTACGTGATCTCCTTCGTGCCGTCCGGCGGGATCGTCACGTCGAAATGGATCGAGCGCGCGTCGAGTTTCACGAACGGGTCGCTCGGGGCGAGGACTTCCCAATTGGTCCACCGGAAGAGCGTCTCCTTGACCAATACGCGGACCGGCGTCGCCTTATGATTGCGTATTACAATCTTGTACGAATCGGTCATCGTGTCGCGGGCGGTGTCGATCGTGAAGTTGGTCTGCGTGCGGTCCCCCACCACGTCGAACGCCTGCCCGACCTTGATGAGAACGGTCTCGTCCTTCGGCGTGTGATCGATCAGATCCTCGCCCACGAATTCGAGCGAGCCGTCGGCGTCGTCCTTCTGGAAGACGCGCACCTTGCCCTTGGGGAGCGGCATGCCCAATTGGTTCGACTTCTCGTTCTTGAAGCGGACATACACGTCGACTTTGGGGTTGGCCGAGGAACGAATGTCGCGGTCGGTCCGGGGCTGGGCGAACGCGCCCCAGGAAGCCGACTCCGGCAGCCCGTGATAGACCATCACCTTCTCGACGCCCGCGTCGTGCGCGGTCGGGAAGAGCGCCAATTGCTGCGTCGAGGCTTCGAGCACGTCGGTCGGACGGGGCAGCGTGTACATGTGGTATTCGAAGAACGACTTCTCCTGGAAGCCGCCGCTGCCTTCGGCCGCCAGGCTCTTTCGCCTCTCCATGCCCCCGTCGCGATACCGATTGTTCCGCTGGATCGTCTGGACGTCCCCCGCGATCAATTTCAGTTTCGCGTTCCTGTACGACGCGCCCGACATGTTGAGGAGCGTCACCCACGCCCCGACGTCGGCTTTCGTCGAGTCGGCGTTCAGCACGATGTTGTAGTCGGCGCGCCACGTGAGGCCCGCCGTCTTGTAGGTCGTGCGCGCGAGGTGCGATCCGCCCTTCTCGGCCGAGAGTTTCCAGACGAGCGTGGGCTTGGTCAGCAGCCCGTCGGGCAACGCCGGGAGCCGGAGCCCTGCATCGCGCGTGCCCAGGTAGCGCAGCGACCCGTCGGCCATCTGGAGCACGACGGTCCCCTGATTGACCGAGAGCACCTTGCCTTCGATCTTCGCGACCGAGACGCCGTCCTTCGTCGTTTCGAACGCGATCGTCTTGTCGATGTAGCGCTCGAGAATCTTGTCGGCGCTCGCCAGATCGAAGCGGAACGCCTGCTCGAGCACCTGCGTGCCGAGCGGCGACGTCAGATCGACGAACGAGACGGTCGTCGGATCGATGAACTCGGCGACGTCGGTGAACTTCAACTCCGAGGCGCCCGCGGTCAGGTCGACCAGGCGGTCTTCGCGCACGATGCCGTAGCCGGGGATCTGCCACGCGAAGTTCGGGTTGTAGCCCTGACGCTGCTGGGCCACGAACTGCTGGGGGTCGAAGCCGGCCGGGTCGGCCGACGAGTAGACGGTCAGCGACACACCGGGCGCGGGCTCGTCCGCGCGGGCGCCGACGCCGGAGAGGAGCGCGAGCGAGGCAGTGACGGCGGTCAACAGGAAGGGGCGGTTCATCGGCGAGACTCCCAAGCGGATTCGATCACCACGTGTAGCGGGCGGCGTAGGACACGACTTTCGTACCGTTCGGAGGAACGATCACGTCGAATTCGATCGTGCGGGCGTCCTTCTTGACGAAGGGGTCGGACGACGACGTGATCTCCCACGTCGTCCAGCGAAACAGCGTCTCGCGGACGGTCACCTTTACGGCGACGTCCTTGCGGTTGCGCAGCGTGATGCCGTA
>JANNRO010000570.1:0-3202 GCA_031401505.1 Planctomycetia bacterium | reverse complement strand
CTTCATTGGTTGTCGGCCGTCCACGTCGGCATGCCGTTCGGCGCCGCGGCGGTGCTGGCAGCGCTCTATCTGCTGTTCGGCGCGTCGATTCGCTTCCTCGTGCGACGCGGGATGCCGTTCATCCTGACGGTGGGGGTGATGGCCGCGCTCGAGGAGATCGGTCAGACGGTCGTCCAGGGGGCGTCGGGCATGCCGTGGCCGCACCGATCGCTCGCCTTCACGGCGTGGGAGGGACTGACGGGGGCCGCGTGCGTGCTCGGGGCGTACGGTCTCTCGGCGCTCTCGGCCATGACGTCGGCGTGGGCGAGCGGGCTCGCGTCGCTTCGGATTCGCGACGGGTTCCGCGTCGAGCGGGCGCGGCGGTTGATCGCGTCGGGCTTCGTGCTCGCGATCGTCGTCGTCGCGGCGCAGATGCGAGGGTCGCTGCGCGTGTCGGCGGTCGACGCGCGACTCGAGTCGGGGGACGCCTTCACGACGGCGCCGATCCTCCTGATCCAGCCGAACATCGCGCAGTCGCTCAAGAACGAGCGAGGCGAGTTGGCGAGCGCGGAGAAGATCCTCGACATCCAGAAGAAACTGACGACCGACGCGCTGCTCGACATGGCCGATCACCGCCTCTCGCCCCTCGCAGTCGTCTGGCCGGAGACGATGATCCCGTACCAATTCGTATCGCCCGAAATCGCGAAGCGGTTTCCCGAGGCGTGGGAGAGCGAATACAACGTCATCGGGCATCTGGCCGGCACCGTGCCGCCGGGAATGAACGTGCGGTTTCTCGTGGGCGCCAACTACGTGATCGAAGGGCGTACGGGGCGCCATGTCGAACTCGGCGACCACGACTCGAAGGACTCGTACTTCTTCGTGGACCCCTCGCGGCTCCCGGAGTCGGTCCCTCAGCCGGGCGTGGCTCCGTGGCTCGTGGCGCCGGGGCATCACGACAAGGCGACGCTGGTGCCGTGGGGCGAGTACACGCCGGGGGGCTCCTGGCTTCCGCTGCTCGAGCGACTGCGCGGCGCGATTTCGATCATCCCGGAGTTGACCGCCGGCCCGGGCGACGAGGCGCCGTTCCTGCTCTCGACGGCGCCCCCGAAGAGGCCGGGTTTCGCCAACCGCGAGGTCCTGGCCGGCACGATCATCTGCTTCGAGATCGCCTTCCCGTCCCGCTGTCGGGCTTGGCGCCGTCGCGGGGCGGGTGTGCTCCTCAACCCTGCGAACTACGCCTGGTACGGCGACAGCGAGATGCCCTCGCAGGTCATGGCGCTCGGCAAGCTCCGCGCCGCCGAGTTCAACGTCGCCGTCGTGATTGCGGGGAACTCGGGGCCGACCGCGATCCTCGATCCCGCCGGTCGCGTCACGAGTCAGGTCGAGGCGGGGGGGCGAACCCAATTCGTTTCGGGATACGGCTACGGGCCGCTTCGGATCGATCCCGAGTACGAGACGCTCTATACGACGGTTGGCGACGTTCCGTGGCTCACGGCCGGTGCCTTGCTGCTCGCCTTCGCGCTGCTTCGCCGCCGTCGACCGCCCGCGCTTTCGGCGCCTGTGGATCAAGCCCCCGCGGGTGCCGTGACACGACCGTGACGGAGGGAATCGGCCCGTTTTCGCTCTCGTCCTGGCGTCGAGCGCATGCGAATCGGTTCCGTGTCGACTTTCATGGGTCGGCATAAGTATTTGTAAATAATAAGGTTGTGTCGTCGGATATGGGGGGGCGTCGGGGGCGGAGATTCATGCCCGAAAACCTTTGACTCGCCCCACCCCTTTTGCCATAACGCTCCCCGCATTCGTCGGGATGGCACGTCCGGGAGGGTCGTGCGTCCCAGCGAACGCAGCGCCGTCGGCCCTCATCTTCGAGGGCGGGCGTGTTGTCGAGGCCGTATCGGGTTCGGCGGCGGCTTGAGCCGAACCACGGAGACAGCGCATGAGCACGCTCGCGAAGGTCTTTGTCGTCCTGAACCTCTTGCTCGCCGTCGCGTTCCTCGGCGCTGCCGCGGCATTCCTCGGCCACAGCGACAACTGGAAGGCGAAGCACGACAAGAAGGTGATCGAGACGGATTCCACGATTCGCTCGCTGTCGGACGAGAGGACGAGCCTCAAGGCCAGCAACGACAAGCTCGAGGTCTCCGTGACGGCCGCGAACACGGCGCACGAAGTCGCGAAGAAGGGTGAGACCACCATCGCCGACGCGTACGCGCAGCTGAAGAAGGGCTACGACGAGTCGAACGCGTCGTATCAGAACGCTTCGCGCGCCCTCTTGATCGCGCAGGAGACGATCAAGAACGGCCGCGCGCTCGTCGATCAGCTCCAGACCGAACGTCAGGCCCTGACCGACAAGCTGCGTGCCGCGCAGGACGGCGAGACCGCCTCGACGACGGCCAAGAACAACGCCGAGAACGCCCTCGAATTGGCCACGAACCAGCTCCAGGACGCGAACACGAAGCTCGCGACCGCCGAGGGTGAACTCCAGCGCACGCGTTTCCGCCTCGAGGCGCTCCTCCGATCCAACCCGGGGCTCAATGCTTCCACCGAGCAGCAGTGGCAGCAGGGCAAGGTCCTGCAGGCGGACAACGAGCACAACATCGTCGTGATCAGCCTCGGCAGCGAAGATGGCGTCAAGCCGGGCTACAAGTACACGGTCTCGCGCGGCTCGTCGTTCGTCGCCGAGATCCAGATCACGAACGTCCAGACGAAGTCGGCCGCGGGCAAGGTGCTGACGGGACTGGGCAAGATGCCGATCAAGACCGGCGACGACATCATGACGGCTCGCTGAGCACGCGGTTCAAACCCCCGACAACCCGACTCTTACGCTCCACCACTGCCCGCACCGGGAGAATTGAACATGGCTGCACAGACCTACGAGTCGCATGACGAACTCGACAAGCCCCAGGCGTCCGACAACCTGGGCAACGCGCTGATCGTGATCACGGCGATCGTGTTGCTGATCGCCTTCATCCTGATTCAGAAGGGCATGGGCGAGCGCTTCAATGCCGGAATGTTCGGCGATCCCGCGAAGGCGACCGCAAAGTAGGCCCCGCAAGACTCCGGTCGGGCGGCAGGCGGATTCGCTCCGTCTCCGGCTGATCTCCGATCCCTCGAGGGTCGTCATCGCGGCCGCCGGGCCCGCCGGGCCCGCCGCCCCGCGCCGTTTTGGACCGGGGAAACGGAGCGGGCGGGCAAGCCCTTGTGGGGGGGTGGGAGGGCGGGGGGG
>JANNRO010000569.1:0-2589 GCA_031401505.1 Planctomycetia bacterium | reverse complement strand
AGCCGGGGCAGCCATCCTCGCGCAGGGAGCCGACCAGCGCGTGCGGGACGTCGTGCGGGGGAATTCGTGGCAAGGGGTTCCGGTGATGGATGCGGTGGCGGGATTCGGAAATGCGTGGGGGCAGCCGGGTGTCGTGACGGTGAGTGCGGCGCTCTGGTTGGGTGGCCGGCACTGGGGGAATCCCACGGTGTCGGTCGTTGGGCTGCGGGCGCTGGAGGCGATCACGATCAGCGGCGTGGTCACCAAGGTGCTGAAGGGCTCGTTCGGGCGCGCGAGGCCGCGCGTCTCGCCCACCGATGCGTGGGATGCGGAGTTCGGGAGAGGATTTCGCTTCTCGAATGGCGACTACGAGTCGTTCCCGTCGGGACACAGCACGGCTGCATTCGCCTTCGCGAGCGCCGTGACGAGCGAACTCTCGCGACGCGGTTCCGCGCACACCATGGGCATCGGCACCGCGACCTTCGCGCTCGCGGCCGTCACCGCCTACGCACGGATTCACACCGACGCCCACTGGCTGAGCGACGTGACGATGGGCGCGGCGATCGGCACCGCCACCGGCCTCGCGGTCACGCGATGGCACGCAACGCGTCCTGGGAACCGGTTCGACGGACTGCTGCTCGGCGCCGATGCCGAGGGCGCCGTGATCGGCGCGAGGTTCGTGTGGCGGTAGAAGGGATCTTCATCACCACCGAACTCGAAGGGGAACTCGCGAAGCGCATCCACGCACTGCAACTCCGATTCGATCCGAAGATGGCGAACTACCTCCCGCCACACATCACCCTCATCGGGAGTTCGGGGGCGGGTCCCGTGCCCTCCGATACGCCACTCGCGGTACTCAAGGAGAGGATCCTCGCCGTCACCGACACGTTGGCGCCCGTCACGCTGCGATTCGGTCCTCCCGACGACGAGGGCCGGCTGACCGACGGCAAGGGCCGCACGGTGGACTTCAAGAACACCGTGCTCATCATGACCAGCAACGTGGCCTCCGACCTGATTCAGGAATCAGCGGAGCGGGACATTCCGAACCTCAAGGGCCGGCTGATGGACGCTCTGCGCAAGACCTTCCGTCCCGAGTTCCTCAACCGCATCGACGAAATCGTCACCTTCGGCGCGCTCGGCGAGGACCAGATCCGGCGCATCGTCGAGATCCAGTTCAAGGATCTCCAGAAGCGAGTGGCGGAGAAGAAGATCGAGATCACCCTCTCACCCGAGGCCGCGACTCTGCTCGCCCACGTCGGCTACGACCCGGTCTTTGGCGCTCGTCCGCTCAAGCGGGCGATTCAGAGAATGGTCGAGAACCCGCTGGCTCTTCAGATCCTCGCCGGTCACTTCCGCGAAGGCGACAAGCTGACCATCGAGCCGACCAAGGACGGAGACCTCGCCTTCCGACAGGACAAGCGGAAGTCTCAGGCCGCCTGACCCGAAAACCCGAAAGGGCAAGCGCCCATCATCTAGACTCGCCAGATGTCGAGCGAGAGATCAGGGATCCTGGCCCGAGTTCTGTCGATCGTCGCCATCGCAGCGAGCGCGAGAGCGCAAAGCCCGGCGGCGCCTCCGCCCGTGCGCACCGATCCCGCGGCCCGCGAGACTGTGACCCTCGCCTTCGGGCCGCGATTCCACTTCAAGGTGGGCGCTTCGAACTGGGTCCGCCCGGGTCTCTCGCTCACCTTCCCCCTCGACCAGCCGCTCTCCGGGCAGGGCTATCGCATGCTCCAGATCGACCTGCCGTTCACCTTCTGATGCCCGCGTCCTCCATGAAACTGGTCATCGCCGCGGCGACTCTGGTGGGCGCGGCCGCGGGCCTGGGCGGCTTCACTTTCGTCTACGCGCGCGGAACCTCGTACCTGACCAACGACCCCGCGGCCTGCGCCAACTGCCACGTCATGACCGAACAGTACGAGGGTTGGATGAAGGGTTCGCACCGCGCGGTCGCCACCTGCAACGATTGCCACACGCCGCACGCATTCATTCCCAAGTATGCCTCGAAGGCCGAGAACGGCATTTGGCATTCGAAGGGCTTCACGTTCCAGGACTTCCACGAACCGATCCGCATCCGCCCGCACAACGCGCGCGTGCTGCAACACAACTGCATCGACTGCCACGCAGACTTCGTGCACGACATTCTCGGCGAGTCCGGGCACGACGCGCACGAGTGGAGTTGCGTGCATTGCCATCAGAATGTTGGACACGGCCCGACCAGGTAGTGGTGGCGCTGCGAGTTGTTCGTTTAACCCGGAGCCAGCGGCGACGGCGCGAACTGCAAATCGACATCGATTCCACCGCACGCCGTCGCCGCTGGCCCCGGGTTAAACGAACCATCAAGGATACACCATGACTGATACACCACGCCGCACCTGGTTCGGCTCCTTCTCCTACCTCGCCGTCATCCTCCTCGCCGCCGGCGCGACGGCGGGGAGCATGTACCTGTGGCAGAACATCAACGACCGCCGGACCGAGGCGAAGCAACACGTCTTCGAGATCGTGCCCCTATCCGAGGACGTCATCGACCCGGCGGAGTGGGGCAAGAACTATCCGCGGCAATACGACGGCTATCGCCGCACGGTCGATATCGAGCGCACCCGCTACGGT
>JANNRO010000568.1:0-15025 GCA_031401505.1 Planctomycetia bacterium | reverse complement strand
GCGATCGTCGATCGCGTGCGCGACGCCGACGTCGCACTGGTCGACGGCACGTTCTACAGCCGGGCCGAACTGCCGCATCGCGACATCCTCGAGGTGAAGCACCCGTTCGTGGAGGAGAGTCTCAAGAAATTGGCAGGCGCTCGCGGACAGGTCTTCTTCACGCACTTGAACCACAGCAATCCTCTGCTCGACGTCGAGGGCCCCGCCCGCCGCGCCCTCCCCAAAGGCTTCGCCGTCGCCGAGGAGGGGATGGTGTTCGAGTTGTGAGCGGGTTCGAGCGATGACGACGAGCGATGACGGCATTCTGAAACTGCCGATCGACGGACGCCTGGTGAAAGAACCCTTCCGCGGGGACCGGGGCCCGGCGTACGTACGAACGACGATCCACGTGGACCGCGCCTGTCACCCTTCCGTCGCCGCGGGCGGTCAGCGTCGGCGCTGTTCCGAAGAACGCGGAGGCGACTTCTACACGGATTGCGACAGCTGTCTGCTCTGCGACGTGCCGCATGTCGTGGTGCCAGACCTGATGGCGTACGTCGCCCACCCCGAAGATCGTCACTCGCACTGCGTGTTCACGCGTGCTCCGCAGACCCCCGGCGAAATCGAGCGTGCGATCGACGCCATGTGCGAATCCGAGATCTGCGGAATCCGTCACGGAGGACACGATCCGGAGATCCTCCTCCGAATCGCCGCGCGCAAGCAAGCACTGCAGGATTCGACGGACTCTCCGCTTCCCGATGGATGATCTCAGCGGTCAGGAGGATTACGGGAGTCAGGCTCGTCTGTCGCGCTCTGACGCTTCATGGAATGGAGACCAATCGCACTTCTCCGGGGCGGGCCGAGTCGACGGCCCCGGCGATCGTCGTCGACGCGGCGCGGAGGCGTCGCAAGTCATTGGTCGAGAGCACGACCACCCGGATGCGCCGTCCGGCGAGATTCTGCTGATACGCAAGATTCTGGTCGGACGTGAGAAAGAGGTCGAATTCGGATTCGGCCGATGCGAGGAGAGTCCCGTTTCGCTGTCCGGCCCACCCCCGTTGCTGGACGGACGAGCATGTGTGTCGGCCAAGAGCGTCGTGGATCGGCCACGGAACGCACTCGTCGAACAAGACCCTCACGCCGGCGGAACCGACAACAGCGCCGCTCGCGACGTCTCCAGAACCCGGCGCGCCAGTTCGCGCGAAACGGAAGGGAAGCACTCCAGGAATTCCTCGAGCGTGTAATCCGCTTCGAGATAGTCGAAGAGTGAGCGCACCGGTACCCGCGTACCGCGGAAAACGGGGACCCCGCCGAGGACTTGCGCGTCAATGGAGATCAAGTCGCTCGCGGCGTCGGACATTCTCGTGATCCTACCATCGCGTGCCAAGCCGGCCCCGCGGGAGCGTCGTTCCCGTGCGATGAGTCGGGGCTGTCTCGGCCCCATCAGCGCTCGAGAGCCGCCGTGTACAGGATGCGCCCCCGCGATCCCGCGCGCCTTGTGGCTCGCGGCGGCATCACTTCAACTTCCGAACTTCGCGCGGTAGTCCTCGAAGGAGTCATCGATCGTCGCGCGGGCTTCGTCCGCGTCGTAGAACTCGGCGATCTCGACGGGAGGGTGGGGCGTGTCGGG
The DNA here is from genome assembly GCA_031401505.1 of Planctomycetia bacterium. Taxonomy (GTDB): domain Bacteria; phylum Planctomycetota; class PLA2; order PLA2; family JAEUHO01; genus JANNRO01. The sequence continues at coordinate 13,416 of JANNRO010000568.1, read as the reverse complement.
CAGCGCCTTGTAGGTGAGGAAGTAGTGACGCAGGCGGTCGACGAGGGACGAGGGGACGTCGGTGATGCGACGCCAACCGCCGTAGACGGAGTCGTCCTTCAGGACGGCGATGATCTTGTCGTCGGCCTGCGATCCGTCGATCATGCGAAGGCCGCCGATCGGGATCGCCTCGACGAGGATCGCGCCGTGGGAGATGGGCTTCTCGGTGAAGACGCACACGTCGATCGGGTCGCCGTCGCCGACGATGCCCGGACGCCCGACGCGGCGCGCGCACCGCGCTCCGATCTGCGCGTCGCACAGCGTGCGCGGAATGAAGCCGTACAGGCACGGCGGCTGACTCGAGAATCGCTGGGGACGGTCGAGTCGCAGGATGCCTGACGCCTTGTCCACCTCGTACTTGACGGTGTCGGTCGGGACCATCTCGATGTAGCAGGTCACGATCGCCGGGGCTCGGGCGCCCGCCGATACGCCATGCCACGGGTGCGCTTGGACGAGCAGCGGATTCGCGACATCACGGGGAGTCGTCATGCCAGAGAGGTATCACGTCGAGGCGAATCGCGCGCGCCGACGCCGCAACGTGCCCGACCGACGATCGCCCGACGCAATCGCCCGGAGCCGGCGACCCCGGGGAACGGTCTCGCCACTACCATGGCCGGGATGCCGCGCCTCATGTCCTACTTCGTCAGAGGCCTCGTCTACCTCCTGCCCATCGGACTCACGGTCTGGGTGTTCGTGGCCGCGTTCCTGTGGATCGACGGCCTGTTCGGCTTCCGGTGGCACGGGCTCGGCATGCTCGTACTCGTCTCCGGGATCACCCTGTTCGGATTCGTCCTGTCCAACTTCCTCGGAGCGAAGTTGCTTCGCTGGTTCGACAGCCTGATCGATCACCTGCCGCTCGCCCGCGCCCTTCACACGTCGAGCAGGGACCTGTTGAACGCGTTCGTCGGCAAGGAACGGAGGTTCAACGTCCCGGTCCGCGTCGAACTCGCCCCGGGCGTCAGCACGCTGGGGTTCCTCACGCGCGAGAGCATGGACGACTATGGGATGCGGGACACGGTCGGGGTGTACCTGCCGCAGGCCTACAACTTCGCCGGTCAACTCGTCCTCGTGCCTGCCGACCGGGTACACACGATCGACCGAACGCCCGGCGAGGTCATGGCGCTCATCGTTTCGGGAGGGGTCACGCAGCCGCACGGCGTGCAAGCCGCAACCGAGGACCCGAAGGGATGATCGGTGGGAGCCGGCGCGGCACGTCGGCCCGATCGTTGGGCGCGACGCGCTACCGGAGCCCCGTCAGCGCTCGCCCGCCGTCGAGCGCGTGGTGGGCACCCGTGATCCAGCGCGCCTTGTCGCTCGCGAGGAACAGGATCAATGCGGCCGCGTCTTCGGGCGCGCCCACGAAGCCCAAGGGGTGCGTCGTCTTGCTGCGCTCGAGGAACGCCGCGTAGTCGGGTACGGCATTGCTCGCCTTGTGCAGGTTGGTGACGACGACGCCGGGATTGATCGAATTGACCCGCACGCCCGCGGGCGCCAGTTCGAGCGCGAGGCACTCGGTCAACATGTCGAGCCCGGCCTTGGCCGCGCAATAGGCCGCGAGGTTCGCGTACGGGCGCACACCCGCCACCGAGCAGACGTTGACGATCGACGCGCCCTTCGCGGCTCGGAGCGCCGGGATCGCCGCCTTGCAGAAGAAGAACGGGCCCTTCAGATCCGTGTCGAGGATGCGATCCCACTCCTCGGCCGTCGTCGTCTCGAGCGGCCCCGCGCCGATCACGCCTGCGTTGTTGACGAGCACGTTGAGTCCGCCCCATTCCTTGATCGTCCGTTCGACGGCGTGCTTCGCGTGCGCCTCGTCGCGCGCGTCGCCCGCGATGCCGATCGCCCCGGCTCCCATCGCGCGCAGTTCCGCGACCACTTCGTCGAGCGCCTCGACCCTGCGCCCGGTGACCGCGACCGCCGCGCCCTCGTGCGCGAACGCGATTGCCGTCGCGCGTCCGATGCCTGATGACCCGCCCGTGACCAACGCGACCCGACCGGCAAACGGCTTCGACACGGCGCACCTCCGAAGTGATGAATCCCGGACAAAAGTCCCGGACAGAAGTGTCTGACACTTCCGTCCGGGATTCGAATTAGGCGACGGGCGGCACCATTCCGAGCACGCGGTCGAGCCGTCGCAGGTCGTCGGGAATCGGCGCTTCGATCACGACCGGCGCACCACCGACCGGATGCGGAACGACCAGTCGTCGAGCGTGGAGCGCCACCCGCTCGCACATCGCGCGCTCGGGCGTCGCGGGCCCGCCGTACTTCCTGTCGCCCAGGATCGGCAGCCCCGCGCGCGCCAGTTGGACGCGGATCTGGTGCGTCTGCCCGGTGCCGAGCACGACGTGAAGGCGCGTCCCTCCCTCCCGCCGCCCTTCCACCCCGTACTCGAGCACCGCCGCCTCGTCGTCTTCGCTGCCGTCCTGAGCCGCATCGCGTGCGCGCGTCGTGCGGCGCACGAGATCCCGCACCAACACGCTCTTCAGTACCGCCGACTCGCGCTCGGGCACGCCGTCCACCCACGCGATGTAGGTCTTTTCGACGCGCTCTCGCGTTCGAAACGCTTCCGACAACCGCGAGGCCGCCTTCGACGACTTCCCGACGACCATCGCGCCCGAGACATTGCGATCGAGTCGATGAACGAGTCCCACGAACGCCTTCCCGGTCTTGCCTTCCGCCTCGCGGCGATAGAGGTCGATCGCCTCGACGAGGCTGTCCTCGCCCTCGGGCCCGCGTTGGGACAGCACGCCCGCGGCCTTCGAGATGCCGAGCACCAGATGGTCTTCGTACAGCACCTCGATCCCGGCCGTGGCGAGTCGCTTCCTGGCGGAGCGAAGTCGCTCGGGGTCGTCGGTAGGTGCCGCCACGCGACGGAGGGTACCCTCTCTCCGATGGCCGCACGGATCCCGCCCTTCCTAGAAGTCACCGCCCGCGTGCGCATCCCCGCGTGGGAGATCCGACTGTCGTACGCCGCGTCCGGCGGTCCCGGCGGACAGAACGTCAACAAGGTCGCGAGCAAAGCGGTCCTCCATTGGTCGCCGTCGTCGAGTTCGGCGCTCTCGCCCGCCGAGAAGGCCTACGCGATCCCGCGGCTGCGCCCGCGCGTTTCGACCGACGGCGACCTCGTGCTTTCCGCCGATCGCAACCGCGACCAGCCCCGTAATGTCGAGGACGTCCTCGCCCGACTCGTCGAGGTGCTGCGCGAGGCCCTTCACCGCGATCCCCCGCGCAAGAAGAGTCGGCCGACGAAGGGTTCGAAGGAGCGCCGCCTGACCGCCAAGCGCCACGAGGGCGCGATCAAGCGGAATCGGCGCGTCGGGGGCGACGAGTAGCCGTCGGACGCGGGCCCAGTCCGCGATTCAAACGGCCCGCGACGGACGCGCGACACGCGCGCGCGTGGCGCGGTAGCATCCCCCGCCGATCGTTCCGCGGGAGTCCTTGATGCGTCGCCTCCGTGCCGTCTCGTTCGCCGTCGCCGTCCTCTCGGCTCTGGCCTCTCCGCGATCGGCGTGCGCCGACGACGTCCCGCGCATCCGGGCGGTCACGCCACTCTTCGCGTTGCGCGGGAGCGTGGTGGACGTCGCGATCGAGGGCACCAACCTCTCCCCCAACGAAGACGTGCTGACGAGCCGAACCGAGATCGGGCTCGTCGTGACGGGCACGTCGAACGCGCAGAAGATCACGGTGCGCCTGACCATTCCCGACACCGCACCCCCGGGACCGGTCCCGCTGACGATCAAGACCAAATCGGGCGTCGTCACGACCGAGAAGTTCCTCGTGAAGGTGCGCACGCCGGTGGTCGCGAAGACCAAGCCCGACACGTTGCCTTGCGGGGGCGAGTACGACGTGATCGTCTCGGGCACGAGCCTCGTGCTGACGAACGGCGACACGAACGTCACGATCGAGGCGCCCCTGACGTCGAAGACCGTCGGTCGTCCGACCGACAAGGAGTTCAAACTCCACGTGGTCGTGCCGGCCGACGCGCCGATCGGGCCGAAGACGATCCAATTCGAGACACCCGACGGAAAGGTGTCGACGATCGTCGTCGTCGCGCTCGCGCCGCCGCTGGTGACGAAGCCGACGTCGGTCGCGGTCGATCGCGGTGGTTTCGTCGAATTGAGTCTCGACGGGAAGAACCTCGCATCCACCCAGCCGGTTGTGCTCGCGGTCCCCGACCTCGAGGTCATCGTTGCCGCCAACGGCGCTGCGACCGCCACGTCGATCCCGCTCAAGATCCACGCGAGCGAGAAGGCGGTCCCGGGACTGCGCCTCCTCGTCGTGCGGTCGAGCGACGGCAATTTGACCCTGCCGCTGGACGTGCGTTCGTCCCTGCCCGTGCTCGGTCTTCCCAACCCGCTCGGCATCACGCGCGGGTCGACCGTCGACGTGACGCTGCCGTTCGCGCCGTTGCCGGAGAAGGCTTCGTTCGGGCTCACGGTGTTTCCCCCGGACTCCGGCGTCTCGGTGAAGGAAAAGGTCGCGGGCGTGTTCACGCTCGACGTCGCGGCTACGGCACCGACGGGTCCGCGCACGCTGATCGCGGCGCACCCCTGGGGGACCGGCACGCGCGTCTTTTCCATCGCCCCGCGTCCCCCTTCGGTCAATGGCTTGACGCCCAGCGAGATCGCGCCGGGAACCACCGCCGATCTCGTCGTCGAAGGCCGCAACCTCGAAGGGGCCGTCATTTCCCTCGCGGTTCCCGATTCCTCGATCGTGCTGACGCCCGTGGCCGGCGGGCTTTCCGCGAAACTCGAGGTCAAAGCCGATGCGAAGCCGGGTCCGCGTGCGATCGCGGTCCAGACCCGCGACGGGATCGCACTCGCCTTTCTCGCCGTCAAGGGCGGGGGCATCTCGGCGCCGAGCGTCACGTCGGGTGTCCCGACGAGGATCGTGCGCGGCGGGGCGACCCAGGTGGTGCTCGCGGGAGCCAACCTGCGCGGCGCGGAAGGCCCCCCGACGATCTCGGCGCGTGACGCGGCCGGTCGGGAGATTCCGGCCCGGATCGGGGCCGCCTCCGCGACGTCGGTCGAGGTGACGCTCGAGCCGAAGTCGGACACGCCGGTCGGCGGGTGCCTCGTGACGCTTTCGACCGCGGACGGCACGACGGCGGCGGCCTTCACCGTGCTGACCGCGGCGCCCGCGATCGCGGGCGTCGATCCTGCGTCGATCGAGCGGGGCGGCGTGCGCGAGGTCACGCTCACCGGGACTCACCTCGTCTCCCCCGCGGGCACACCTTCGACCGTCATGCTCACACCGCCCGGCGAGCCGGGCTTCCTGCCGACGATCGCGTCGGCGACGCCCGAGAAAATCGTGTTGAAGATCGACGCTCGTACGCTCGCGCGCGTCGGGTTCTATGTCCTGTCGATCGTCCACACCGAAGGAGGCGCCGCCGTCGCGCTGCGCATCGACGGTACGCCGCCCGTCGTCGAGTCGATCGCGCCGACGATCGTCGGGACGCCGGCGTCGGTCGAGCTGACCGTCACGGGCCGAAACCTCATCGGGTCGGATGGAAAGCCCGCGCTGGTTCAGGTGACGAGGATCGGCTCGGCTGCGAGCCTCTCGCCGCAAGTCGTCAAGCACGCCCCGACGTCGCTCGTCGTGCGCGTCACCACGACCGCAGCGGCGGTGGCCGGCCCCCATGTATTGATCGTCAAGACCGTCGACGGCGAAGCGTGCGGTCTCTTCCGCGTCGTGGCCGTGCCGCCCGCCGTGATCCAGCGCCTCGCTCCGGCCAAGACGCCGCGCAACGGCGGGGTGCTCGCGGCCATCACCGGCACCGGACTCCTGGGGGCGACGGGGATCGAGTTCTCCGGCAAGGGCGTCACCGCGGTCATTCTTCCGGGTACCAAGGACACCGAACTGCACATCCGCATCACCGCGACCGCCGACGCCGCGCCGGGCGACCGAACGTTCACCCTGACGACGCCCGGCGGGACCGCCACGAGCGGGAACGTGGTGCTGACCGTCGAGTAGTGATCCCCCGGTCGCCCTCTGCATGCGGGGGTACGATTCCGCTCCGACTGGAGGTCGCCCTGATGTCCGCGTCGCTCGTCCGTCGAGTTCGGAGTTCGCTCGTCCTCGCCACCGCGCTCGCCATCGCGACCTCCTGCGGAGGCGGGAGCAGCGGTGGGGGCGACGGGTCCGGCGACAGCGGGCTCGTGGACGGCGCGAGCGTGATCCCGAGCTCGATCATCGCGGCGCAGACGTCGTTTCCGGGCGAGTTCGCGGCCGACTTCATCCGGCGAAGCCGGTTCACGAAACTGCTCGTCGAGATCGACTATGCGATCGGGCACGCACCCGCGGCGTCGGTACTGACGCTCCTGCGCGAGCGGCTCGAAGACCGCTGCGACAAGCCGGGGGGCGTGACGGTCGTGCTCGACGATCCGATTCCGCTCTCCCAGTTCAAGACGACGCCGCAGAACGTCTCCGACATCGAGGCGCTCGAGAACGCCCACCGCGACAACTTCGCCGATGCGAACACGCAGACCGCCGTGCTCTACATCATCCTCGTCAAGGGGACGAGCGACATCGCGGGCGGCGGAAGCAGCCAGGTGCTCGCGATCACGTATCACGGCAGCAGCATCGCGCTCTTCACCGACGTCGCCGAGACCGGGCACTCGATCGGCGAGACGACGGCCGAGGTGGAGGGCGCGGCCCTCGTCCACGAGGCGGGTCACGCATTGGGACTCGTCGACGGCGGCTGCCCGATGGTGTTTCCCCACGAGGACAACGCGCACTCGGGCCACGACGCCAGTCCCGATTCGGTCATGTACTGGTTGATCCAGATCGATCCGATCTCGCCCAACATCGGCGACGCCGACTTCGCGCTCTTCGGTGACAACTGCGAGCTCGACATCGCGGCCGCCGGCGGACTTCCCGCGAGCCCCGCGCCCGCGCACGTCCTCCCGGCATCGCGAGCGTCCGCGAAGGTGACGCTCGGCCAGTGCGGCACCTGCATCCTGCGGGCGCAGCGCGCCGCCGCGGCGACCGCTGCCCGGACTTCCCGCCGAGGACGCTGATCGCGGCGCGTGCCCTCGCTTCCCCCGGATCGACACCGGTCGGGCGGCGACCGGGGTTCGCGCTCGGCCGCGGGTAAAACGTTCCTCCCCCCGGGCGCCTCGTCCGGACCGAGGTCCGTGCCCCATGGCAGCCCAGCCGCCCCCCGAGAAGCGCGTCCCCGTCCTCTCCGTCCAGCATCTGACGAAGACGATCGAGCAGAAGGAGTTCCTGAAGGACCTCTCGTTCTCGATCTACTCCGACGCCAAGGTCGGGATCGTCGGCATCAACGGCTGCGGGAAGTCCACGCTGCTGCGCATCCTGGCGGGCGAAGACAAGGACTACGAAGGCGAGGTCAAGCCCGTCGGCAACGCGACGCTGCGCTACGTCCCCCAGGAGCCGCGCCTCGATCCGACGAAGGACGTTCGCGGCAATCTCGAGGAGGGCGTCGCCGAGATCCGCGCGCTCCACACCCGCTTCGAGGCGCTCTCCGACAAGCTCGGGACCGAGCTGACACCCGACGAGATGCAGACCGTCCTCGATCAGCAGCAGGCGGTGCAGGACCTGATCGAGGCCAAGGACGGCTGGGACGTCGATCGACACCTCGAACTCGCGTCCGAGGCGCTCCGGCTGCCGCCGTGGGACGCCGACGTCACGAAACTGTCGGGCGGCGAACGGCGCCGCGTGGGCCTGTGCCGGGCGCTGATGGCGCACCCCGACCTCCTGCTGCTCGACGAACCGACCAACCACCTGGACGCCTCGACGACCGAGTGGCTCGAGCACTTCCTGACGACCTACCACGGGGCGTGGCTGCTCGTGACGCACGACCGCTGGTTCCTCGAACACTCGACCAACCAGATGGTCGAGCTCGATCGCGGGCGCATCTTCGTGTTCCAGGGCAACTACTCGGCGTTCCTCGAGGCGAAGTCCAAACGCCTCGAGACCGAGACGAACCAGGAGAACGCCCGCCAGCGCATCCTCGCGCGCGAGCTCGAGTGGATCCGCAGCACGCCCTCGGCGCGGCGCGTCAAGAGCAAGTCCCGCATCGCCCGCTTCCACGAGCTGGAGGAGCAGGAGCTCGAGACGCGTCGCGGGACCGTCGAGTTGCGCCTCCCCACGGGGCCGCGACTCGGCGACAAGGTCATCACGCTCGACGGCGTCTCGAAGGGCTACGGCGACCGACTCCTGATCGACAACCTCTCGCTCGAGATCCCGCCCGGCGGCATCGTCGGCATCGTGGGCGAGAACGGCATGGGCAAGACCACGTTGCTGCGCATGATCACGGGCGAGGAGAAGCCCAACAAGGGCAAGATCACGTTGGGCGCCAACACGGTCTTCTGCTACGTCGACCAGAACCGCGAGTCGCTCGAGCACGACGACCGCAGCGTCTACGACGAGGTCGCCGAGGGCGGCGACATGATCAAGATCGGCAAGGAGGAAATCAACGTCCGCTCCTACCTGTCGCGCTTCCAGTTCAAGGGCCCCGAGCAGAGCAAGCTGGTCGGTCAGCTGTCGGGCGGCGAGAGGAACCGCCTTCAGCTGGCGAAGCTCCTGAAGAAGGGCGGCAACGTCCTGATCCTCGACGAACCGACCAACGACCTCGACCTCGAGACGCTGCGCGTGCTCGAGGAGGCGCTGACGGCGTTCCCTGGTTGCGCCATCGTCGTGACCCACGATCGCTACTTCCTGGACCGCGTCGCGACGCACATCTTGGCCTTCGAGGGCGACGGCAAGATCTACTGGTCGGAGGGGACGTACGAGCACTACCGCGAGAGGAAGGCCGAGCGCGACGCGGCCGCGGGCAGCGATGCCGACTCGAAGAAGGGCAAGTACCGCAAGATGATTCGCCCGGGCGGGTAGATCGCCGTTCCCGGGCGGACCCGAAGGCCGGTTCGGAGACCGACCGACCGCCCCGACCCTCGCGGGGGTACCATCCCCGCGCCATGGATGTGGATTCCGACGCCGGTCACCTTCCGGAGCCCACCCTCGTACGGTGGATGGGCACTCTCGAGCGGCGCCCGCCGCTGCTCTACGTGGTCGCGCTCGCGCTGATCGCGCTGATTGCGCTCGCCGACTACGTGACCGGCGACCAGATTCTGCTCTTCATCCTGCAACTTCTCCCCGTCGCGATCCTCGCGTGGTGCGCCGGGATCTACGCGGGGCTCGCGGGCGCCGTCATCGCGACCGGTGCCGTGCTCATTACGTACGTCGCGCTCGCGGGCGGCGAGGTCCGCACCCTCCACGCCTGGCACGCGACGGTCAGTTTCACGAGCAACGCCGTCGTCGCCTGGGTCGTCTCGAGGTTGAAACTCTCCCGCTTGCGCATTCTCTCGCTGCTCGACGTCGAGCGACGCATGGCCCGCGAGGACCCCCTGACCGAACTGGCCTCCGTACGCGCCTTCCGCGAGCGCCTTCGACTCGAGGTGGACCGCATGAGGCGTCACAAGAAGCCCCTCTCCCTGCTCTATCTCGACCTCGACGACTTCAAGCGCGTCAACGACGAACGGGGCCACGGCGCGGGCGACGAAACGCTGGCGCGCGTCGGCCGCCTCCTCCACGCGCTGACGCGCAAGGTCGATCTCTGCGGGCGACTCGGCGGTGACGAGTTCGCCGTCCTGATGCCCGAGACCGGCGCCCACGACGCGATCATCGTCGCCAACCGCGTTCGCGAGGGCATGTTCAAGTCGTTCGCCGAGGGAGGTGCCGGCATCGGGCTCTCCGCGGGCGTCGGCACGTTCCTCTCGGCGCCCATGGACGAGCAGATCGCGACGAACGAGGTCGACGCGCTGATGTACGAGGCCAAGCGTGGCGGCAAGAACCGCGTCGTGGATCGGGTGTTCCCCTGAGCGGGATCCGCCTACACTCCAACGGGAGGTTCCGATGCCCGATCGCGTCGCGTCGAAGATCCTGACGGCCTGGACCGAGCGGTTGGAGCCGCTCCACACGGCGCGCAGCCTCGCGTGGTGGGGCGCGGCCCTCGACGCGAGCCCCGCCAACGCCGAGAAACTGACGGCCGCCGGCAAGGCGATCGAGACGGCATGTGGCGACGCCGACGGTTTCGCGAAGGTCACCCGCTCGATCGAGGAGGGCATCACCGACCCGCTGCTGCGTCGCTGCCTGGACGAATTGAAGAACGAGCTCCTGCCCTATCAGGGACCGATGGACGTGCGGCTCCGGATCGTCGAATTGGAGTCGAAGGTCGAGCATCGGTTCGACGTCACCCGTGGCGTCGTGCGCGGGAAGGCGGTCTCCGACAACGAACTCTCGAAGATCCTGAAGGAGAGCGACGACGGCGCGCTGCGCGAGGAGGCGTGGAAGGCCTCCAAGGAGGTCGGGGCCGCGGTCGCGGCCGACGTGCGCGAACTGGCGCGCCTTCGCAACACCGTCGCGCGCGCGCTCGGCTTCTCCGATCACTACACGATGGAACTCCTGCGCCAGGACATCGAGCCGAACTGGCTCGACGACTTCCTGACGAAGACCGAGCGCGGAACCGACGCCGCCTTCGGGCGATACAAGTCGGCGCTCGACGAGCGGCTCGCGAAACGGTTCCACGTCGCCCCGAGCGCGCTCATGCCCTGGCACATGGAAGACCCGTTCTTCCAGGAGGCTCCCGAGGCGGGTCGTGCGTCGTTCGACGCGCTGTTCGCGGGTCGCGATCTCATCGCGCTCACCAACCAGACCTACGACGGTCTCGGCCTCGACGTCCGCCGCGCGATCGCGTCGAGCGATCTTCTGCCGAGGCCCGGCAAGAACCAGCATGCGTTCTGCACGCACATCGATCGTCGCGGCGACGTGCGCGTGCTGTGCAACAACGTGCCCAACGAGCGGTGGATGGGCACGATGCTCCACGAGTTCGGCCACGCGATCTACGACTTGGAGATCGACCGCAAGCTCCCGTGGATCCTTCGCCGTCCGCCGCACATGAGCAGCACGGAAGCGATCGCCATGCTCTTCGGCCGCCTCTCGAAGGACGCGTCGTGGCTGACGCCGCATCGGGGGCTCGCGCCCGCCGAGGCGAAGCGCGGCGGCGAGGCGGCGCGCGTCGCGTTCTCCGAGGGCATGCTCGTCTTCGCGCGCTGGGTGCTCGTCATGGCGCGGTTCGAGAAGGCGTTCTACGCCGATCCCGAGCAGGACCTCGACACGCTCTGGTGGAACCTCGTCGAGAAGTACCAGCGGGTGCGCCGTCCGGCGGGGCGCAAGGCGCCCGACTGGGCGTCGAAGATCCACATCGCGACCGCGCCCGTCTACTACCACAGTTACCTGATGGGGGAGTGCACGGCGTCGCAATTGGTGCACCACATGCAGAAGGCGACCGGACGCGGCCTCGTCGGCAACCCGGGCGCGGGGGCGTGGCTGCGTGATGTGTTCTTCGCGCCGGGCTCGAAGCGTTCCTGGAACGATCATCTGGCGAGCGCGACGGGTGCGGGCCTCGATCTCGGGGTCTTCCTGCAGGACATCGGCGCCGCCGCCTGAGGGAAGACCTCCGGGAAGGATTTCGGCGGGACCCTCGTCCAAGGACCGGGCGGGCCATGAATCGACGCGTCTTCCTCGTGCTCGCGGTGCTGGTCGCGCTGGGCGGACTCGTTTGGTGGAAGGTGGGGGGGACGGGGGGGAGGGAACCCGACGTCGCTTCTCTCGCCGACGACGAAGGAACGGTCGAGGCCGAGCCGGAGCCGGATCTCGCGCCGATGGATTCGATGCTCGCGAACAGCGGACGGGACTTGAGTCCGGTGAAGGAGTTCGGGTCGATCATCGGGCGCGTGGTGCGCAAGACGGATCGCCTGCCGCTAGGCGGAGTCGTCGTTCGGCTGGATGGCGCCGGCGCCGCCGACGACCGCATCGATCTCACGACGACGAGCGACGGGAAGGGTGACGTACGCTTCGACGGCGTCCCCGTGGGATCGGCGTACACGGTGCACGTCCATCGCGATCCCCATCCGCCCGTCGATCGGATGGGCGTCGGCGTCAAGGCTCGCGAGACGACGGATCTCGGTGTCATCGCGCTCGAGGCACTTGGGCACGTCGACGCCCTCGTGCTCGACGAAGATCGCATTCCGATCAAGGGCGCCACGGTGTCCGTGTCGTTCGACGACGACCCCGTCTCCCAGCTGGACGAGAGTCCCTGGCCGCTCGAGCCCGGGTTGCCGGGCGGCTTCGCCGTCGGCACGACGAACGATCGCGGGCTGGCTCGCATCGAGGGCATCCCCCCGGGGTCCGTCGCGGTGCGGGCGACGATGCCGACCCATCGCGGGCGTACGTTCCGCGCGCTCGTTCCCTCGGAGGCGCCGCGGGTGGCGGTCGTCGTGTTCGTGCTCTCGGCGGGACGAGCCTACATCGGACGCGTGGTCGAAGCGGACGGCTCACCCGTCAAGGACGCGCTGGTCGAGTTCGGCCGGGACGACGTCGAGCGTTTCGAGACGAAGCGAACGACGCGGACCGCCGACGACGGAGCGTTCGCGATGCGTGGTTGTCTGGATGTCGGACCGTTCTCGGTGCGCGCGTCCGCTGCAAAGCACGCTCCGACGATCGTGACTCCCGAGGTCTGGAAGCCGATCGAGATCGTGCTCTCCGGTGGATGCACGCTGGTCGTGCGGACGATCGATGCCGTCTCGCGGGCGCCGGTCTCGTCCGCGCGCGTCTCGGCCTTCTCCACCGCGCTCGATCCGAGACGCCCGAATCGCGCGAAGTACGTGGGGCGATCGGGCGTCGACGGCGTCGCCGAGCTCGAGTTCCCGGCTGGATCGGGCTTCAGCCTCCGGATCGTCGAGGAACTCCATCGCACGCTGGTACTTGACCGTGTCGGTCCCGGTGCGACGGTCACGGGAGGCGAGCTCATCGGCGACGTACGGACCCACGTCGCCGCGAGCGAGCGGCGGGAGCTGACCGCCGAGCTGACCCGCGGTGACTCCCTTTCGTGCTGGGTCACCACTCCCGGCCCGCCCTACGTACCGATCGCGGGTGCGCTCGTGCGCCTGTCGCACGGAGAGCGCAAGACGGCCGAGTCGCTCTCGGACGCACAGGGGAGACTCGTGTTCTCGAACCTCCTGTTGGCGGATCGAGCGCCGGTCCTCCACGCCTCGGCGCGTGGCCACTACACGACCGAGGCGCCGGTCGTCGACGTGCGAGTCGCGCTCGACGGACTGGTCCACAAGCAGGTATTCCTCGCTCCGAGAGGACAGCCGATTCCCACCGCGGGACGTCCGTTCGGGAATGAGGAGCAGACGCTGTCGATGTCGGTCACGGTCCTGGGGCGCGTCGTCGCCGCGGACCGTCGTGGCGTCTCCGGCGTGTTGGTCCGCGTGCGCGGCTTCCCCTCGATCATCCGGACGGCGTCCGACGGCATGTTTCGCCTCGCCGAGGTTCCCCTCCGATTCGATCCGA
>JANNRO010000567.1:0-1614 GCA_031401505.1 Planctomycetia bacterium | reverse complement strand
GCCCGTCGCGGGGCCGACGTATCGCGGCGAGGCTGCCGCGGCGTTCCGCGCCTTGGTCGGTCGGGTCCTTCGTCGGCGTCCGCGCGTCCCTTCGCTCTAGGCGCGCCTCGGGATGGCGACGAGCGACGCCTGGACACGTCGATCCCTACGCCAGACCCTTACATGACCGAAACGCGCGCGCCGTCGCCCGCCGATCACGCTTCCGGTTCCTCGGAGCCGGACCTGCCGTCCAGTCCGTGCTACTCGGACGTCGTCAGCCGGCGAAACCGCTTCCTCCGGGTGCCCCGTGACCGGCCCGGTGTCGACCGTTCAAGGGGAAGTCGCGAGGAATCGGTGTCGGGCCGACGCGACCCCAGACCTGATGAGATGTCGGCTCGGGCGGTCTGCTCTAATGCGCGACCCCTGTCCGGAGGTCGGTTCGGGCCCCGTCGCAAGGGGATTGTCTCGGGAGGTCGTCGCCGTGGTCGAACGTTCGAGGCTGCTTCGCCTGGCCGGACTTGCGGTCTCCCTCGGGTCGCTCGCGCTCACCGTGGGCGCGTGTCAGACCCGACGTGTGGACCACACGGCCGAGATCACGTCCCTCGTCGAAGCGCCGAGACCTCAAGACGTCAAGCCCTCGGGTTTCATCGCCGTCAGCGACAAGGAGCGTACCGGTTTGCCGGTTTCCGAACCGAAGCCGTACCGGCTCGGCATCGGCGACCTCGTCGAGATGAAAGTACTTCTTCCGACGACCGTCCCCGGACTCGAAAGCGCGGTCACCGGACCGGTCAAGGAGGACGGGACGTTGTACATCCCCGTCGCCCGCAAAGTCGAGGCACTCGACAAGACCACCTCGGAAGTCGAGGAAGCGATCGTCGAACGATTGAAGGATTACGTCAGTGCGCCGCTCGTCAGCGTCGAAGTCGTGAGTTACCGCGCACGCATGTGCCGCGTGGTGGGGGAGGGCGTGACGGCGGAGCAGTACTTCGCCGTCGACGGCCAATTGACGCTCCTGGGCGCGCTCATCAAGGCGGGCGCCACGAAGAACGAGAAGGCCGATCGGGACGAGGCGTACCTGATTCGGAAGGGAAAGGTCCACCCGTTCAGCATCGCCGCCATGGTGGGCCAGGGCGATCCATCGGGTGATTTCATCCTCGAGCAGGGTGACCACGTCGTCGTGCCGAATCTTCGAGAGCGGCAGGACTTCGTCTACGTGTTCGGCCAGGTCGGCAAGGCCGGACGCTTCGAGATGGACCGCGAGAGGAAGGCCGGAGGCCGCAGCAAGATGACGTTGATGGGCGCGGTCGCGCTGGCGGGCGGCGTCACCGAAGCGACGGTCGATTGCGACCGAATCTGCATCTTTCGCGGTGGTTGGCGCGACGTCACGGTGTTCCATCTCGGCGTGCCCGAGCTCTTCCAATACGGCGATTCGATCGCACTTCAGCCCGGTGACCGCGTGTACGTAGCCTCGAGCAAGATGGCGAAGTTCAACATGGGCTTGAACCAGTTCCTCCCGTTCCTCTCGGGTGTGGGTAGCGCCGCCTCGCTCATCATCACGGCGGATGCCGTTCGCAACTCGTTCAAATGAGCGGATTCAGACCGCCCGCCCGCGAGTGCCCTTGCGCATGACATCTC
>JANNRO010000566.1:0-1568 GCA_031401505.1 Planctomycetia bacterium | reverse complement strand
TTGCCGGCGGCGGCGAAGAGGGTCCGCGTGACGCTCACGAATTCGGAACTCAAACTCGCGGGGCTGCTCGTCGAGACGACGACCACCTCGGACGGCGCCTACGTCCTGAACGCGCTCCCGGTAGGTCGATGGAGTCTCAGCGTGGATCTCGACGGGGGCCCCGAGTCGAAGGACCACGACACGCTCGAGGAGTCCGCTCAAGTCCGCGCCGGAGAGACGGTCACGCTGGATCTCGGCCCGACCACCCCGGAACCGCTTTGGACGGGCGTTTTGAGGTCGGGCGGCGGTACGGCGATCGCCGGACCCGGCTCGTTGAGGCTCACCGGCAGGGGGTTGAGGTATCGCGCGACCGTGCCGTTCGACGAACAAGGACGCTTCTCGCGCCGGGTACCCGCCGATCGTTATCGGGCCGACTTGGCGTTCAATGGGAATGCATCGCGACACTCGCTGACCGTGGAAATCGGCACGGTCGACACGAATCAGGACATCGTGCTTGCCGGTTCGATGGTGTCGGGCACGGTTCGACTCGACGCGGCCGATCTTTCGGCCATCGCCGAACGACAGACTGGGTTCTTCGTTGAGGCTCGGGCGGAGGGCGGGGCGGAGGGCTCCGAGCCGATATCGACGCTTCTCACGAAGGACGGCCGCTTCCGGTTCCTCGGCGTGCGTCCGGGTCGGTACGCGCTGCGGGTCCATCGAAGCCTGCCGCCGTCGCTCGGCGCCGAGACGATCATCGATGTCCGCGACCACGACATCACGGGGCTCGAGTTGGCGGCACCGCCGAAGTGACGGGCCTCGTTGGTCAACCCCGTGCCGATCAGCGGTCGGGCAGCAATATCGTCTCGCCGCCGTTCTCGAGGGCGAGACGGTCGAGGAACTCGAGGTCGATGTTCATGTTGCCCATCGCGATCACGTGGATCTGGGCCTTCATGTAGCCGTTCACCTCGCGAACCCAGCTCAAGAGCTCCTTGCGGTCCGTCATGTCCCCGCGCGTCGGCTCGCCGTCGGTCAGGAAGTAGATCGTGTCGGGGACTTCGTCGAGGTCGAGACCCGCGAGCGTCTTCCCCTGCAGCCCGAACGCCGCCCGTAGCGCGGCAAAGATGTTGGTCTCGCCGTCCGGCGCCGCCGCGCGAACCGCGTCGATCGCCGCCTTGCGCGACGAACCGACGGCGACCAGCGACGGCTTCCACAGCCTCGCCTCGTTCGAAAAGAAGACGAGGTTGATCTTCGTGCGCTCGGGCAGGCTCTCGATCGCGTCGGCCAGCCGCTTGCGGGCGATGTCGATCCGGGGTCCGGGCGTGATCGCGCCCACGTCCTTGACCACGCCCTCGGGCGGCGTCATCAACGTCATCATCGACGACGAGACGTCCATCACGAACACGATGCGCGACGAGAACACGCGGCGGCCGTAGTAGCTGGCGTCGTCCTTCTCCCCCTTCTTCTTCGGCGGCGCGTAGCGGTCGTCCTCCGGGTTTGCGGCGGGCGGAACGTCTTTCGGGAGCCCGCGCGCCTTCTGCGTCTTCCACCAGTTGCGCCACGTGCCCGCGGCCGGCCCGAACGTCTCGTGG
>JANNRO010000565.1:0-1924 GCA_031401505.1 Planctomycetia bacterium | reverse complement strand
ACGTAGATCCGGAGCTCCACCCCGAACGGGCGCCCGATGCGCACCGATTTGCGCAGCAGCGCGAACGGATCGGAGAAGGCGGGGTTGTCGAACGCCATGGCGTAGTCGATTCTAGGCCCAGCCCAAGACCTCAGCGATCGGACTCCTCACCCGTTCCCGATTCGAGGACGATTCGCATCAGGGGTTGCCGCGGGACCGCGCTGAACGTCCTTTTCGGCAGATCTCCGGTCACGATGACGTCGTAGGGCGCGTCCGCAAGCGAACGCGCGCGAAAGCGGCCGTCGCGGTCGGTCTGCACCTGTTCCACGGGGGGCGGCTTCCGGTTGGTTTCCGCGTCCACGCGCTCGCCGGTCAGGAAGAACGCCACCCAGACGCCCGGGGCCGGAGTGCCGTCGGACTGCGTCACGACACCCTCTTGCGGGAGCGCACGTTCGAGCGACACCTCGAGGGGACCCCGTTCCTCACCGCGGTATTGCAGGCTGACGGTTACGAACCCGACCGCGCCGACGCGGACGAGGAACGTCTCCGACGCAACGGACGACGGCGAACTGCGCAACGTGAACGCCCCGGCGGAATCCGATTTCGCGAATGCCGTCGAGGTGTAGCCCGCCCTGCCCTTTGCGACCGGCACTCGCTGCATGAACTCGATCCTCGCTCCCGCGATCGGCGTTCCGTTTCGCTCGCGGACGTGCCCGGGCAGCGTAGAGACCCGGCGAGGCTCACCATCCGAATCCGCCGGAGTCCAATCCACCTCCCGGATCGCCCCCGATTCCAGCGCGATCGGCGACGACTCGGTCCGGGATACGCGGCCGGTGAACGCGCGAAATTCGACAGCCATCGTCCCGCCGGGCGAACCGACATCGATCTCGCGCAACTCGTACTCCCCCTCCGCACCGGTCCGCGTGAAGAGACCCTGTCGATCGCGCCACCAAGCGTCGACTTCGCGACCCGACTCGAGGCGCACGTCGACGCGCGTTCCGGGGATCGGCCGTCCGTCTTCTCGTACGACGCGACCGCGGATGATCGCCTCGGGTCGCAACTCGATTCGCGCGATCGCATCAGCGGAGATGACCGCGGGAAACGAGCCGCACCTCGCGCCGAATCCGGCGGCCCTCGCGCCGAAGCCGTACTCGCCCTCGGTCGGGGGCGACGCGGGACCTTCCCACTCGAACGTGCCGTCGACCAGGCTGATCAGTTCGATGACGCGGACGTCGTCGAGCGTCGGCGGGTGCTCGACGTCGTGAACGCTCCTCGACCCGCCGATCGTCATCGCGGCGCGCGACAACACGGTGATGCGCGCGCCCGCGATCGGCTCGCCCGTCCGCTCGCGCACCACGAGGCCGCGGACGCGGACTCGCGGGGTCGCGGCGGTCGGCTCGTGCGCGTCGTGGGGAGCGTGTTCGCTTTCGAGCGTCGTGGGGTCAAGGGGCTCGACGATTCCCTCCTGCTCGGGGGAGGCTCCATCGGGTCGTGCGCCGTCGACGGATGCTGTCGCGTCGCGCCCATCGGCGACGGGTGCCGATCCGGGCCGTGTCGCGATCCAGATTCCGAAGGCAAGCAGAACCACCGACCCGGCCGTGGCGATCGAGCGAAGGTCGCGTGAGATCGGCCGATTCACCCGGTCATCGAACCATGAACCCGCCCGCAGCGCGGGGGCCTCACCCCGCGACCGGGTACTCTCTGCTACGGGCCTCTTCGGCCCCGCGCGCCCCCGGAACTCGACGCTCATGACGCCCGCCGCCGCCGTCGCCGACCCGCTGCTCCGGTTCCGCTCGCGGTTCCCGATCCTTTCGAACACGACCTACCTCATCTCGAATTCGCTCGGTGCCATGCCCGAGGAGACCGAGAGGGATCTCCTCGAGTACGCGCGAACCTGGAAAACCCGCGGCGTGCGCGCGTGGGCCGAGACCTGGTGGGAACTCGC
>JANNRO010000564.1:0-10667 GCA_031401505.1 Planctomycetia bacterium | reverse complement strand
CCCTGCCCTCATCCCGGCGGCCCGCCCCGGGCATCCCGGCCGCCGCGCCGATTCATGTCGGCGTCACGGCGTCGCGTGTCGAATCAGATGGGACCGCAGGGTGCGCCGGGCGCGGTGAAGGCGGACCCGCACGGTGGAGGCGTTGACTCCGAGCGCCGTCGCGGTCGCGTCGAGGCCCAGGCCCTCGATGTCGCTCAGCCGGATCACCACACGCTGCGTTACGGGGAGTCGGTCCACCGCGTCGACGACCACGCGGTAGGTGTCGGCCATTTCCGCGACCGACTCGGCCGAGCGCGTGCGCGCCGGTCGTTCGGCCGCGGCCGCGTGTTCGGGCGCCGAGATCGGCACTTCGAGGCGACGCGTCCGCCGGCGCAGCAGGTCGATCGCGCGGTTCACGACGATCCGATGGAGCCACGTTTCGACGGACGAGCGCCCGTCGAACGCCTCGATCCCTCGAAAAAGGGCGACGAATGCGTCCTGGACGGCGTCATCGGCGTCCGATCGGTTGCCGAGGTAGCGACGTGCCAGTGCGTGCATGCGCGGCCCCTGCGAACGCACGAGATCTTCGTATGCGGCGTCGTCTCTGAGGGCGAGTCGCGCGCGGTGATCGACGGACAGGCCCGAGTCGGAGAGCGACACGGGATCGCGCACCGAGTTCGCGGACGGGACCGGGATTCGATCGACCATGATCGTGCGCTTCAGCGGAGGCGGCCGACGCGGGATCCGTCGCGCTCATCCTCCCGGGCTTCGATGCCGCCCGATCGTCGGCGGTCGCGGATCCGACGACCCGACACCCGCGTTCACTCGGTTCGGCGCTTCGCGAGCGCGGGCGGCATCGAATGCGCCGTCGACCCCCGCGTCCGTGGAGCCCGTCATGCGTCCGACCGATCTCAACCTCTTGCGTCGATTCCTCCTGCCGATCGTCGTCGTCGCGTTGCCTCTCGCTTCCTTCGGCGGGCGTCACGCGGCGGGTGCACCCGACGAAGCGGCTCCGGTCATCACGCTCCTCTCGGCGGTCGAGCTCGACGATCTCGTCGCTCCCGTCGCGCTCTACCCGGACGTCGTGCTCGACTCGCTGCTCCCCGCGACGGTCGCACCGACCGACGTCGCAGCCGCTGCGGTGTTCGCGGCCTCGCAGGGGGGCGGCGTCGCGGCCGCTCCGGAGGGCGCCGCCTGGGACCCGAGCCTCGTCGCGATGCTCCAGTTTCCCGACGTTCTGCAGTGGATGGGAGACAACGGACCGTGGGTCGAGCAGATGGGCTTCGCCGTCACGATGCAGCAGGCCGACGTGCTCGTCGCGATCCAGCGCTATCGCACGACGGCGCGGACGGCCGGCGTGCTCGTGACGAACCCCTACACCACCGTCACCGTCGATCCGGCGACCGTCATCCTCATCGAGTCGACCCGCCCCGACGTCATCTACGTCCCCGTGTACGACCCCTGGCTGCTTCGACGACCCTACATCGTCTCGGCGACGCCCTTCTTCCAGACGTGGTTCACGTTCTCGTTCGGCGGGAGCGGCTCGTGGAGTCGCAATCGCATCTTCTGGGGTGTCGGCATCTACGGATACGGCGACTCGTACTGGCCGAGCCTCTCGCGCCATCGTGCATCCGACTGGGGTACGAATCGGCCCTCGCGTTGGATGGCGTCGCGGCGCGGCGATCAGCCGTGGACGCGTGCGGGGTGGAACTCTTCCGAGCGCGTGCGCCCGGGCACACCGCGCCGCGTGACCTCGGGCAACACCAACCGCACGGTGTACGTTTCGCCGCCCCGGTCGCGTTCGGCGTCCCGCGCGAACGTCCGTCCGGGTGCTACCGGGGGATCCAATTGGCGGCAGCCGGTTGCACCGGCCGCGCCGATCACGCGTTGGCGTCGTTCGGAGACCCCGACGGTGCCCCCGACCCCGGCTCCGACCCCGAGGCCGCGTGCGATCGCGCCCGTGCCCGCTCCGCGCGTCGGGACACCGACGCCCGGCGTCGTCGACCGTCGAACGGTCAACGGGTGGGGGCGTCGCGGCCGAGGGAGCCTCGAGGGCGGCGCGCGCGTCGCACCGGGCGCTTCCGTGCCGAACGTGCCCACCCCGCGCGTGGTGCGCACGCCCGCCGCCCCGCCCCGCGCGGCACTCCCTCACGTGCGTTCGTTGCCGACGCCGCGTCCGAAGCCGCCGACGACCGACGGGGCGCGCGCCCGTGTGTACCGCAAGCGCGGGCACCAGAGTCTTTCCGGTTCCTGACCGCCGCACTCGACCACTCACGCTTCATGCGCCTGCTCCCCATCCATTCGCTCCCCGTCCATTCGCTTCCCGTTCATCGCCCTCGGAGAATCTCCATGTTTCGTCGTACTCCCGCCGCTCTTGGCGCGCCCCGAACGGGTCGCGTCACACCTTGGTTCGTCGTCACGTTCGCTTTGGTCACCGGGGGTGCCGTCGCGTACTCCTCGCCCGACGACTCGATTCCTCCCGTAATGCCCGTCGCTCCCGCCGTGCCGGCCGACGCCGACGTGCGTGCCGCGACGAGCCCCTCGCTCGGTCAGGGTTTTGAGACGCCGGAAGCGGCCGCGAAGGCCCTCTTCGCCGCGGTCGAAGCGAACGACGACGTGGCCATGAAGGCGATCGCGGGACCCGGCAACGACGACATCGTCGAGGACGGCAAGGACCCGATCGTGCGTGCGCAGCGCGCCGAACTGGCCCGTGCCGCGACGACGAAGCTCACGCTCGAAAAGCAGGAGGACGGCCGCGTGCTGGTGCTCGTCGGTCGGACGGCGTACCCGCTCGCGATTCCGCTCGTCTTGCGTGACTCGGTGTGGCGCTTCGACGCGGCCGCCGGCCGCGACGAGCTGCTCGCGCGGCGCATCGGGGAGCACGAGCTCGAGGCGATCGGCGTCTGCATCGCCTACGCGGACGCCCAGGTCGAGTACGCCTCCAAGGATCGTGACGACGACGGCGTCAAGTCGTACGCGCAGCGGCTCGCGAGCCAGCCGGACAAGAAGGACGGTCTCTATTGGGAGTCGATCGGAGACGAGGACCCGAGTCCGGCCGGCGCCGGGTTGACGTCGCTGCGCGACGCCTCGAATCCCGATGCCACGCTGCACGCCCCCTTCGACGGGTACTACTGGCGGGTGCTGACGGCCCAGGGTTCGAACGCCGCGGGTGGCGCGTACTCGTACGTCATCAACGGCCGCATGATCGCGGGATTCGCGTTGCTCGCGGTCCCTGCGACGCATCGCAATTCGGGCGTCATGTCGTTCATCGTCAGCAACCAGGGCAAGGTCTATCAAAAGGACCTCGGCACCGACACGTTGAAGGTGGCCGCCGCCATCGAGAGTTTCGACCCCGATGCGACGTGGGTCGAAGTCGACGAGGCGACGATGCGCGCCGCGGCCGAGACGTCGCCTGACGACGCGCCCTTCGCGGACAAGGTGACCCCGGTCGAGGTGTCCACTTCGGCGATTCCCGTCTCGGATGGTCCGACGCCCGTGCTCACCGCGCCGCCGATCGCGCCGTCGCCTTCGACGACGCCCTGTCCCGCCAAGTTGGCGTGGGCGCCGCGTGGCGTCGAACGTCGTCGCGCGCCGTGTTCGGGGGTCTTCCCGTATTGCGGCGCGCGATTTCGTTGCAGCCCGGGTTCCTTTCGCCGCCGTGCGGCATCGAATCAACGGTGCGCCGCGGTTCACGCGGCGCGCACGGCGTCCCCGGATGAACCCAATGAATCTCCTTCCCGCTTGGCTCGGTCGAAACGTACTCGCCGGAGCCGTCGGCCTGCTGGCCGTCGGCTGCGGCGGCGGAGGAGGCGGCGGCTATTCGACGTACGAAGGCACCCTCGAGGTCGCGAACGACGACTTCTCCACCGACGTCCTCGAAGGCATCGACATCGACGAAATCGGCGGTCCCGACTACTTCCAGTACGACGTCGTCGTGTTCCCCGGCGAGGCGATCGACTTCGGCCTCTATCCCGCCGCCTACGACGTGACCCTCTATTGGGGCGACGGCTTCGTCGACTTCTTCACGGTGGACGTCTACGACGGCTCACTGACGATCCTGACGGTCTCGAACTGACGGCTCCTGTGTCTCGCGACGGCTGCGAAACGCCCGAGCCCGTCCTGGTGATCGCCGACGGTCGCCTCGACAAGGCGGTGCGCGCGTCCGAGTTGAGCTATCGGCGGCTGTTCGAGGCGGCGCGTGACGGCATCCTGATCCTCGACGTCGTCACGGGGCGTATCGACGACGTGAACCCGTTCCTGGTCGAGTTGCTCGGATTCTCCCACGAAGAGATGATCGGAAAGACCGTCGGCGAGCTGAGTCCGTTCAAGGACATCGAGTCGAACCAGCGGATGCTCGAACGGCTGCAGGCGCACGGCTTCGTACGCTACGAGCACCTGCCGCTCGAGACGCGCGATGGGCGCCACGTCGACGTGGAGTTCGTCAGCAACGTCTACCAGGCCGGCGACAAGCGGGTCATTCAATGCAACATCCGTGACATCACCGAGCGCAAGCGCGCGGAGAACGAGATCCGGCGCCTCAACGCCGAGGCGATCGACCTCAACGCCGAGCTCGAGCGCCGGGTCGTCGCGCGCACCGCCGAGTTGCAGGCGGCCAACGAAGAACTCGAAGCGTTCAGCTACTCCGTCTCCCATGACCTGCGGGCGCCCTTGCGGCACATCAGCGGGTTCGTGGCCCTGCTCCAGCAGGAAGTCGCGCCCTGGCTGGAGGAGAAGAGCCTCCTTCACCTGACGACCATCGCGACCGCCGCCCAGCGCATGGGCGACCTGATCGACCAGTTGCTCGCGCTCTCGCGGTTGGGTCGGACCCCGCTCTACACGGAGCACGTGAGTCTCGATCCGCTCGTGCGGGAGATCGTCGACGAGTTCCGCGGCGAGACGGTCGATCGCGACATCGTGTGGGAGATCCATCCCCTGCCCGAGGTTCGGGCCGATCGGGCGTTGTTGCGGCTGGCGCTCGTGAACCTGATCTCCAATGCCGTCAAGTTCACGAGCGGACGCACGCAGGCACGGATCGAGATCGCGTGCGCTCCCGGCGGTGCCGGCGAGACGGTGATCCTCATTCGGGACAACGGCGCGGGATTCGACCCGAAGTACGCAGGCAAGCTCTTCGGCGTGTTCCATCGGCTCCACAGCCAGGCCGAGTTCGAGGGAACCGGCATCGGGCTCGCGAACGTAGAGCGCATCGTTCGTCGGCATGGCGGCCGCGTGTGGGCCGAGGGCGCGGTCGGCTTGGGCGCGACGTTTTTCCTTTCCCTACCAACGTGAGGCGGTCGAACCGATGCGTAACGAAGGCGCCAGTGTCAAGAGCATCCTGCTGGTGGAGGACGATCCCCTGGACGCTCAGCTCACGTTGAGGGCGCTCGAGGCGCAGCACCTGGCCGGCCAGGTCGCGGTGGTGGGAGACGGCGCCGAGGCGCTCGACTATCTCCATCGTCGCGGGAAGTTCCACCTCCGCACGGGCGGCGATCCCGTCGTCGTGCTGCTCGACAACAAGATGCCGAAGGTGAGCGGGCTCGAGGTGCTGAAAGCCATCCGGGCCGACGAGCGCTTGAAGTCGATTCCCGTCGTCGCGCTCACGTCCTCGCGCGAATCACGGGACTTGACCAGTTTCTACGAGCATGGCGTCAACGCGTACGTGATGAAGCCCGTCGGGTTCGCGGACTTCCTGAAGGCGGTCGAGAAGTTGGGAGTGTTCTGGGCGGTCGTCAACGAGCCACCGATCGCGAACCGGGGCGAGTGGATCGACGCCGGGCGCAACGGCGGGCCCCATCGGGCCAAGGAATCGCCGTAGCGGAGGATTCGCCGGGCCGGCCGGACCGCACGCGTGCGGCCCGGGGCGATCGTCCGACGGGTGCCCTACGCCGTCGCCCGGTTGCGTGTCACGAGCCAATAGACGTAACCACCGATCGCGCCCAACAGGAAGCCACCGGGTCCGGTGATGAAGATGCCCAGCAGCGGGCCCTGATTCGATTCGGGCGAGAGAACCATCGGCCCGACGAAGCCGAGGAGGAAGCCGACCGAGCCGACGGCGATTGCACCGGTGGCGATCCGCGAGATCGGCCCCCCGCGCCGGGATCGAGCCGCGTTCGTGCCGCTCCAGCGCCACCAGGCCACGCTCGCCGTTCCCGCCGCGATCAAGGAGACGGTCCATTGAACGACGCGGTTGGTCTCGATGGACAGCACGAAGTAGGCGAGCGCGAAGGGCACGGTCGCCACCACGAGGAACGTCGTGGCAAAGACGAACGCCGAGGCACCCAGCCGCCGCGCGATGTGCCTGGACTCGAGGACGTCCGAGCCGGGCGCGCGTTTTCGTGTGCCCTTCCAGAACGCGAAGCCGACGCCCGCCGCGCCGAGCAGATTGACGATCAGGCCGACGACGCGAGTGACCTCGTAAGGCAGGCCGGTGAGCTCCAGGAGGGCGAACGAAGCCAGCGACGCGAAGAAGAGCGTCGCGATGAACACGATGATGGTGAGCGCGATGCGCCAGATTCGGTGCCCTCCGCGCTCTGCGTTCGTTCGACCTGCTCCGATGCCGTCCATGCCTCGCCTCCCGCCGGCCGGCGCGATCAGCCGGCCCCGGTCCGACGATCCGGGGCAGGGCGTCGCGTTCCCCTTGGATGCCGTTCGCGTCGCCTCGGAGTGCGCGATCGATCGGCGTCGAAAGAGCCGCCGCCTCGGGACCCGAGGCGGCATCGAACCAGCGCACCGGACCCATCAGGACCGGCTTTGTTCCCTTTTCCCGGAGACCGTGACCTGTGACGAACCCCAACGATCCGCGCAACAACGAGAAGAACGAGAAGAACGAGAAGCACGCCAACGACGCCGCCCGTCTCAATGCCCCCAAGGGCACCACCCCGGGCGAGCCCCAGCGCGGCCCCGGTGCCGCCCCGATCCAGATCAACCAGAGCAAGCCCGGCGATCCGCGCCGCGACTCGTCCGACCGCGACATGAGCGGCGAAAAGTCCGGCGAGCGTCAGCCGGCGTCCCGCGAGCCGTCGACGGTCCGTGACCTGGCCGGCCAGCATCCGAGCCGCGACCAGGGCGACACGTCGTCGTCGCGTTCGAGCCAGAACAGCGGCAGGCCGACCTCGAACGAATCGTCGAACCCGACGATTCGCAAGACCGGCAGCCCGACCGACACCCAGCGCGACGATTCGTCCGCCGAGGGTGAGAACACGGAATCGGACCGGCTCGCTCGCGGCACCGACCGCAGCACGGACCGCAGCACGGACCGGAGCAAGGACGCGGAGACGAACGAGGGCGGCACGTCGGGCGGCACGAAGCGCACGGACGAGTCGAACCGTTCGAGCACCGACAAGAGCGGCAAGCCCACCCGGTCGTAGGCAGCTCGGCGCGGATCGCAGCTCCGTTCGATCGGAGGGCGATCATCGTCGGAAGGCCCCGCGACGTCGGTCGCGGGGCCTTTTCGCATTCATTCGCCGCGGCGTCGGTGTCCGCCACCCTTCGTCCCTGGAGCGCCCGCATGCCGCGTCGTACCAGCCCGCGGCCGAGCGCCGGCCGGTGAGTTCGCGCCCGAACCACAAGTCCGCGGCGAAGTCCGCCTCCGAGACGTCGGAGATGCCGGGGCTCGTCCTGCTCGGGGCGGTGGTGTTTCCCGGCGTCGTCGCCACCGTTCACATCGATCGGCCCCGCAGCATCCGGTTGATGGACCATCATCCCGGCGACGACGTCCAGATCGCCTGCTTCTACCCGTCGTCGCCCGAGCCCGAGTCGGGCCCCGACGTCGAGCCCGACGCCACGTTTCCCATCGGCGTCGTCTGCCGGGTGATCGAGCAGGCGCCGCTGCCCGATCTCTCGCTCCAGGTCGTCCTGAAGGGTGTACGCCGCGTACGGCGCGTCGCCGTTGCCGGCGTGGAACCCTTCCTGAGATTCGTCGTCGAACCGCTCCGCGAGGCCGACCCCGATGGCGCGGACATCGAGTTGCAAGTGATGCGTTGCGTCGATTTGGTCGGCGAACTCGTGCGCATCGACACCGAATACCCGACCGAGCTCGTCAACCTGGTCGCGCACAACAAGGCCTCACCCGGTCGCTTCGCCGATCTGCTCGGTTCGCGCCTTCGGCTGCCGATCCATGACCGCCGCGCGCTCGCGGCGACGCTGGACGCCGGCGCCCGCCTCGATCTGGTGGAGGCGGCGCTGCGGAGCGCGCTCGTGCGCGGTCGGGTACACGACGACGTCGTTCGCGAGGTCAGAACGGCGCTCGACAAGGACACGCGTTCGCGACTGCTGCGCGAGCAGTTGCGGGCGATTCGACTGGAACTCGGCGACGAGCCGGACGCCGAGAAGGCGGTCGACGAGGTTCGAGGTCGCGTTGAAGCGGCCGGGCTCCCTCCCGGAGCCAGGGACGCGGCCCACGAGGATCTCGACGTGCTTCGACGCGCCACGGCGACGGGCGCCGAGTACCCGGTCGCCAAGGCGCACCTCGAATGGCTGTTGAAACTCCCGTGGACCGCGTCCGAGGCGCCCGCCGTCGATCTCGCGCGCGCCAAGGCCGTGCTCGATCGCAACCACGTCGGTCTCGCCGACGTCAAGGAGCGGATCCTCGAGTTTCTCGCCGTGCTCGATCGCGATCCCGCACGGGTCGCGCAACCCATTTGTCTCGTCGGCCCGCCGGGCACCGGGAAGACGTCGCTCGGACGCTCGATCGCGGAGGCATCCGGCCGAGAGTTCGTCCGCGCCTCCGCCGCCGGGATCGTCGACGAAGGCGCCATCAAGGGCGTGCGCCGCGGGCGGCTCGGCGCCGGCCCGGGCCTCCTGCTCGAGGGCCTGCGCCGCGCGGGCACGCGCGAGCCGGTCTTCATGCTCGACGAAATCGACGCGCTCGAAGGCGACGACGTCGTCGACGCGACGTCGGCGCTCGCCGAGGCGCTCGACCCGGAGTCGGCGACCGGATTCCTCGATCTCTATCTCGGCGCTCCGTTCGACGTGAGCCGCGTGCTGTTCGTGGCGACGGCCAGCGTCGCGTTCGACGTGCCCCGTTCGATCCGGGATCGGATGGAAGTGTTGACGCTCGCGGGCTACACGCCCGACGAGAAGTTCCAGATCGCGAGGCGTCGGCTCGTCCCGCGCGCACTGGCACGCGCCGGCTTCCTGCCCACCGACGTGACGTTCACCGACGATGCCTTGCATATGGTCGTGGCCGGGTACACCCGCGAAGCGGGCGTCAGCGGCCTCGAACGATTTCTCGCGCGCGCGTGCCGCCGGCTCGCCCTCCTGCGCCGCACGGGGCTCCCGTCGCCGTCGAGCATCGACAGCGGCGCGATCGTCGATCTGCTCGGTCAACCGCCGCACGAGACGAACCCCGTCTCGGACGATCCGGCGGTCGGCGTCGCGACCGGGCTCGCGTGGACGGCCGATGGCGGCGTCGTGCAGGTGATCGAGGCGATCGCGATGCCCGGATCCGGACGCATCGTGGTCACCGGCCGGTTGGGCGACGTCATGCGGGAGAGCGCCGACATCGCCTATTCCTGGGTCCGCGCCAACGGTGCCTCGCTGGGTCTCGACGACAAGCGACTCCGGCACCTCGACCTGCACGTGCACGCCCCCGAGGGCGGCGTGCGCAAGGACGGACCGAGCGCGGGCGTCGCGCTGGTCACCGCGATCGTGTCGGCCTTCGCCGGTCGCCCTGTCCGCTCCGACGTAGCGATGAGCGGCGAGCTGACGCTCCATGGTCGCGTGCTCGAGGTGGCCGGCATTCGCGAGAAGGTCAGCGCGGCGCACCGCGCGGGCATCCGACACGTACTCCTGCCCGCCTCCAACCGCAAGGACGTCGACATCCTCTCGCCCGATCTGCGCGCCGGCATGCGGTTCGAGTTCCTCGACCAGGTCTCGGAGTATCTGACCGCTGCATGGACCTCCGCGTCGATCGTGTCAGCCGACGAGTTGTCGACGGCCGCGTCGAATGGCGCGGTCTACGACGACGGGGTGACGTTCGAACCGAAGTGATCGCGCCGTTCCGCGCCGTCCGTGGGCGAAGACGTCGATCGAGCCGGCGACGGTCGGAGTTCGGAGGCGGATGGATGCCCCGTCCGCGAATCGACGTCGCGGAACTCGCTCCGAACGAAGAGTTCGTCAGGCGCTGCTGCCTCGATTGCCGCCCACGAAGTGAACGACGATCGAGATGAGTGCGACGATGAGCAGGATGTGGATGAGACCGCCGAGCGTGAAGGCGGTTAGCATGCCCGCGCCCCAGAGGAGCAGGAGCACGAAGAAGACCAGGAGCATGGGAGTACCTCGGTGGATGCCGCTCGATTGGATGCCGGCGCGACGGCGGGGAGGCCGTTACTCGCGTCGGCCGCGCCCGCGCTCGCGGGTCGTCCACGTATCGAGCGCGCGCCCGTGGGTCGAGCCGCGCCGGCCGACGGTCCGGTCGCCGTCGCGCCTGGCGGGCGGAACGCGGTCGGTGATCGAGTTCGCGTCGAGCGGCGGGCGATCGCGCAGAGGTTCGGGCGGCGGACGCGAAGCCTCTCCACCTGGCAGCGAATCGACCGCATCGGAGTCGTTTTTCATGGCGGCGTCACCCATTGTCAGATGCCGCGGCGTTGAGGTGGGTCATGGTCGAGAAATGAAACGGGGCGCGCGGTTTCCCGCGCGCCCCGTAGAGAGAACCGTGTGCGACGCCCAGGCGTCGCCGTCGGCGCTACTTG
>JANNRO010000563.1:0-3081 GCA_031401505.1 Planctomycetia bacterium | reverse complement strand
CCTCGACGCGCATCGTCCCTTCGCGAACGTGACGTACGACGCCATCTTCTGCCGGAATCTGCTCATCTACCTGACGGAACCCGCGCGGCGTCACGCGCTCTCGACCATCCGCGCCTCGTTGACGCCCGACGGTGTCCTGTACCTCGGGCACGCCGAGATCCTCGTCGCGCGTGCGGAGGGATTCGCGCCCATCGCGGGATCCGGCATCTATGCGTGTCTGGCACGGGCGACCGACGTCGCACGACCGAGCGCTGCCATCGGGACCGCGAGTCCACGGGTTCTCGAACGCGCGGTGCGGAGGGCACGGACGGTGGTCGTGCCGGCGGGGCCACCCTCGCTCGCGGTGTCGTCGCCGGTGGCGACCGACGTCCTCGGTGAAGCGCTGGTTCTTGCGAACGCGGGCCGAGTGCTCGAGGCCTGCGCCCTGCTGGAGGCCGAGGTGGCGCGGGGTCAATCCGGCGCCGACCACTACCACTTGCTGGCGTTGGTCCGCCGGGCGGCGGGCAAGGTGCGCGAGGCCGACGACGCCCTCGGGCGCGCGCTCTATCTCGACCCGACGCACGTGGGGGCGCTCCTGCTGGCTGCCGTCGCAGCCGAGGGCCGAGGCGAACGCAGCGTGGCCGCGCGTCTTCACGCTCGGGCGCGGGCCGCCGTTGCAGGGAAGCACCAGCCGTGACTTCGCGCGAACCGCAAGCCGAGAGCGCCGCCGAGCGCCTGCTCGAACGCGAGGCCCCGCCGGGCTACCTCGCGGCGTGGGCGCGTTCGCTCGCGAACGCGCCGGCCGCGGCGCGGACCGCCGACGTGCCCGCGGCCGTGTTCCGGCTGGGGGACGAGCGGTTCGCGCTCGACGCCTCGGTCGTTCGCGAGGTCCACGTTCCCCGGGCGGTCCATCGCGTTCCCGGGCGAACCAACGAGGTCTTCCGTGGGATCGTGGCGCTGCGAGGCGAGATCCATCTCTGCGCCGACGTGCATGTCCTCCTCGGCTGCGTGCGGACGCCTCCGGGCCCGACCCGCACACCGGCTCGCATGGTCGTCATCGGTCGCACGAACGAGGTCTGGGCGTTCGAGGCCGACGAAGTCTCCGACGTGCGGCGATTCGATCCGTCGCGCGTGGCGCCTGCCCAGGTGACGGTTGCGAAGGCGGCCGTCCGGTTCACGGGCGGGCTGGTTGACTTCGGCGACGGCCCCGTGGCGCTGCTCGACCCCGAGCGGCTCTTCGCCGGGCTCGCCCGGAGCCTCTCGTGAGCCCCGGCGCCGACGATCTCGGCGGCTTCGCGCTCTTCGACCTCTTCCGGATGGAGGCCGAGACGCACGGAGCGACGCTCGACGAAGGGCTCCTCGCGCTCGAGTCGGCGCCCACCGATCCGGCGCGGCTCGAGGGCCTGATGCGCGCGGCGCACTCGATCAAGGGCGCCGCACGCATCGTCGGCGTCGATCCCGTGGTCCGCGTCGCGCACGCGATGGAAGATGCGTTCGTCTCGGCGCAGAAGGGGCAATTGCGCCTCGACGGTGCCGCGGTGGACGCGCTGCTCGCGGGCACGGATTTCCTGAAGGAGGTCGCCAAGCGCGACGAGGCGACGGCGACGGCGTACCTTGCGAGTCGCGCCGACGAGACGACGACATTGGTCGCCCGACTGCAGGCCGTCG
Organism: Planctomycetia bacterium; assembly: GCA_031401505.1. GTDB lineage: Bacteria > Planctomycetota > PLA2 > PLA2 > JAEUHO01 > JANNRO01. The sequence continues at coordinate 1,434 of JANNRO010000563.1, read as the reverse complement.
CCCGCGGGGAGGCCGCGCGCGCGACACCCCCTCCCCATGCCCCTTCCCCTCCGACGCCGGTGTCGGTATCCGCGACGGCCGTGGCGGCCGCCGCGCCGTCCTCCGTTGCGGTACCCGCGACGGCGCCCGCGAGCCCCGCGCCCCGCAAGCCGATCGCCTCGGAGTCGGCCGACGCCTCGGTCGTCCGCATCAGCGCGGCAGGCCTCGGTCACATGCTCGCGTATGCGGGCGAAACGCTGGTCGAGGCGCGTCGGCTCGGGACGGCGGCCGCGGAGCTCGAGGATCTGCGCCGGATCACGCGGCACCTGCAGGCGGAAGTCGAGGTGCTCGCCGTCGAAGGCTCGGCGAACGTGACGGCGCTGCGCGAGACCGTTTCGCGGGCCCGCCAGGCCGTGACACGCCAGCTCGACGTCATCGAGGGTGCAGCGCGGCGCAGCGAGGATCTCGCAGGTCGGCTCTATCGCGAGGTGCTCGCGAGCCGCATGCGGCCCTTCGGCGAGTCCACGGGCGGGTTTCCCCGGTTGGTACGCGACCTCTCGCGCGAGCTCGGCAAGCGCGTGCGATTGGAACTTCGCGGCAAGGACGTCCTCGTCGATCGCGACGTGCTCGAGCGTCTCGACGCGCCGTTGAACCACCTGCTGCGCAACGCGCTCGATCACGGCGTGGAGCTGCCCGACGCGCGCACGGCCGCCGGCAAGGAGCCCGAGGCGCGCATCCTCCTCGAAGCGCGTCATCGCGCCGGCATGCTCGAGGTCGAAGTGTCCGACGACGGGCGCGGCGTCGAGTACGAGTCGTTGCGGCGCAAGGTGGTCGAGCGGGGGCTCATCGGCGCCGACATTGCCAAGGAACTCTCGAAGGCCGAGCTGCTCGAGTTCCTTTTCCTGCCCGGATTCTCGACGAAGGCGGTCGTGACGGAGATCTCCGGTCGTGGCGTCGGGCTCGACGTCGTACAGACGACCGCGCGCGATCTCGGAGGCACGGTCGCGGCCACGAGCGAAACGGGGCGCGGGCTCCGCTTCGTCCTGACGTTGCCCATTACGAGGTCGGTCGTGCGCGCGGCGTTGGCGGAGATCGCCGGCGAGCCCTATGCCTTCCCGCTCACCCGCATCGAACGCGTGCTGCGGGTCGATGCGGCGGACATTCGCGCGGTCGAGGGCCGCGAGCAGTTCGCGTGGGAAGGTCGCCCCGTCGGGCTCCTCCCGGCCGCGCAGGTGCTGGGGCTCCCTCCGCCCGTGCGGGCCGCAGGCCCCGTCCCCGTGATTCTCATCGCCTCGGCCGAGCATCTCTATGGCCTCGCCGTCGATCGATTCCTGGGAGAGCAGGACCTCGTCGTGCGCCCGCTCGACCCGCGGCTCGGCACGGTCGCCAACGTCTCGGCCGTGTCGGTCGACGAAGACGGGCGCCCGGTCGTCATCGTCGACGTGGAGGACCTGC
>JANNRO010000562.1:0-18917 GCA_031401505.1 Planctomycetia bacterium | reverse complement strand
CATCGAATTTCCGGTGGCCGGGACGTCGGTCCCGCTCGGCGCCGACGACTTCGTCGTCGCGGTCGAAGACACGGCGGGCGTGTTCGGCGCCTATCAGCGCGGCGTCTACGTCGGCATCGACGCGACGATCACCCCCGTGCTCCGGGCCGAGGGGCTCGCCCGCGAGTTCGTCCACGGGCTCCAGGCATTGCGCAAGTCGAAGGACTTCGACGTCTCCGACCGCGTGACGCTCACGTGGAAGGCCGAGGGCGAGCTCGCGGCCGCGATCTCCGCCCACGCGACCTACATCGCGCAGGAAGTCCTGGCGGTCTCGATGTCGCGCGACGACGCGCTCGCGACCGGCGACGCGATCGAGGTCGAAGGGGCGGGCGCGACCGTTCGCCTCGCACGCGCGGGCGCGTGAGCGCCGGGCGTTCGCCGCTCGCGGCCTTCACGTATCTCCGGCGCAATCCGCGGCGTGTCCTGCCCGCGATCGTCGTCCAGGCACTCGTCACGGCGTTGATCCTCGCGGTCGTGACGCCGTTGACCGGCTTCGAGGCCACGATCGAGGCCAACATCGCGCCGTTGACCGTGTACACCGGTGTGACGCCCATGCGGAAGAGCTCGTTCGACGACGAATTGACCCGCCTGATCGGCGCCAATCCGGATCTCGAGCGCCACCTCGAGGCCAAGACCGTCTGGATGCGCACGCCGGCGGTGGTCGGCGAGGATGCGAGCCTGCTCCTGGCGTTGAAGCCCGCAGACCAGGCGGAGTTTCTCGATCGACTCGGCGATCGACTCGTCGCCGGCTCGCTTCCGGTTCCGGGGAGCGACGGCGCCGCCATCCACCGCGACGTCTCGCGCGCCCGCGGGCTCGCGATCGGGTCGACGTTCGGTCGTCTCGTCGATCCCGAAGACTTGACGCCCGGGAAGTTCACCGTGACGGGGATCGTGGAGGGTCCGGCCCGCGTCGGCGTCGTCGATCTCGACTACGCCAACAAGCCCACGTTCATCCTCGCGCAGATCCCGCCGTTTCGGCTCGTGTACGCGGTCGCGGGTCGAAAGGCCCAGAGCGACAAGTACCTGAATGACGTGAAGGACGCCGACGGCAACGTGGCGTTCCGCGTCTGGGACGAAGCGTTCTTCCGGCGACGGGTCGAGAAGATGCTCGCGAACCTGCCGTTGATCCTGAACGCCATCGTCGGCGCGATCACGTTGATCATCACGTTGGTCGTGATCCTGTTGAACTTGATCGCGTTCCAGGCGCGCAGCGACGAGTTCGGGCTCCTGCTCGCGGTGGGGGTGTCGCGCCGTCGGCTGGTCGGGAAGTTGCTGCTCGAGAGTTTCGTGACGGCCGTCGCGGCGTGGGTGCTCGGGTTGGCGCTCGGCTACGGCTTCCTGACGATCTACGACCGCCTCGTGCTCGAGCCCAAGGCGATCCTGATTCGACTTTTCGACACCTACCCCGTGGCGCTCTCGAGCGCCCTGCCCTTCGTCGCGGCGGCGGTCAGTGCGATCGTGCTTGCACGCCGACTCCATCGCATGGATCCGGTCGCGATCATCCAGCGGAGGAACGCGTGAGCACGCCCGTGCCGCTGCTGTCGGCGCGCGGGCTCGTCCTCGAGTACGGCGAGGGCCCGCGCCGCGTGCGCGCGATCGACGGGCTCGACCTCGACGTCGCGCACGGCGAGTTCGTGGGCCTGGTCGGCCCGTCGGGGTCGGGCAAGTCGAGTCTGCTGTTCGTCCTCGCGGGACTCCGGCTTCCGACGTCGGGGAGCGTCTCGCTCGGCGGCGCGCCGCTCTCGGTCCGCGCCGACGAGAGCGCGGCGCTGCGTCGGAGGCGCATCGGCTTCCTGTTCCAGGAGCCGTTCCTCGTGCCCTATCTGTCGGTGCGAGAGAACGCGCAGGTTCACGCGTTCGACGACGATGCGACGGCGCGCATCGAGACGGTGGCCGCGCGGATCGGGTTGACCCCGTTGCTCGACGAGCGCCCGCATCGGTTGTCCGGCGGCGAGCGACAGCGTGCGGGCGTGCTGCGGGCGCTCGCGAATTCGCCCGATCTCATCCTCGCCGACGAGCCGACGGCGTTCCTCGATCGGACGACCGGCCATTCGGTGATGGACGTGCTCCGCGCGGAGGTCGGACGCGCGGCGTTGGTCGTCGTGACGCACGACCCCGAGATGCTCGCGGGCGCGAACCGGGTGCTCCATCTGCGCGACGGGCGACTGGAGTGATCGCCGGTACATTCGGGGGATCATGGCCAAGCCCGCGGCATCCCGTCCGTCCGTGCTCATACCGATTCCCGACCGCATCGAGGGGGAGCGCGTCGTGCTCCGCCCCTATGTCTCGAGCGACGTTCCGGCGCTCTTCAAACTGATCAACGCGTCGCGCAAGCACCTGTTCCCCTGGCTCCCGTGGGCCGACTCGGATCACCGCACGCTCGACGACACGAGGGCCTTCGTCGCGCGCGCTACGGCATCGTGGACGCTCCGGACCAGCTTGATCGTCGGGATTTTCGACAAGAAGACCGGGCGTCTGCTCGGCGGCAGCGGACTTCACGTATGCAAGGGATCGAGCATCGACTGGGACATCCCTGCCTTGATGATCGGATATTGGCTCGGCAAGCCGCACGAGGGCAAGGGCTACGTCGCCGAAACCGTCCAACTCCTGACGCGCGTCGCGTTCGATGAGTTCAAAGTGAAGCGTCTCGAGATCCGTTGCGACGAGCACAACGTGAGGAGCGCCCGTGTCATGGAGCGGGCGGGTTTCGTCCGGGAAGGCCTGCTGCGCAACGACTCGAGGACACCCCGCGGCGAGGTCCGCAGCACGCTCGTGTACTCGCTGACGCCGCAGGACCGACCTCCGACTCCGAGCGCGCGGCGCCCGGTGAAGCGGCGCGACGTCCGGACGCGCAGATCTACGGTGCAATCGCGAACGTGATGTGCGTGACGAGGGCCCCATCGGGCGAGGGCAACTCCGATCGCTTGATCTCGCGTGCGCCGAGCCTTTCGAGCGCTTTCTGCGAGCGCAGGTTGTGCGCTCCCACCTCGAACAGCACGCGGTCGACGGCCGCGAACGCGTGATCGAGCATCAGGCGTTTCACCTCCCCGTTGTAGCGACCACCCCAGTACGCTCGGGCGAGAAACGTGTACCCGACCGTGACTTCTCGCCGATCTGGCGCATAGTCGTAGTAGCGCGAACTGCCGATGATCGCGCCGGCCTCGACGTCGGTCACGACCAGAGCGCCCTTCGAAGCGATCGCGCCGTCGAAGAACTTCCGAAACACGTCGCGGCGATGACGGAGGGGCTCGGGATGCTGCTCCCAAACCAGCGGATCGGCGGCGGCCGTGTAGAGCGCCTCGAATTCGTGCGGTTGCAACGGACGGAGCGACACGAGGTCGCCCCGGAGCGTCGGCTGCAGGTCGAGTGCCATGATGGTCCTCCGGGGATGAATACGTCGCCGCAAATGACCGACGTGACGGCTCGGACGGCTCGGACGGCTCGTCGGCGACGAACGACATGACCTCGCGCACCGACTCGCTCCGAGGATCCGCATGAAAGCGCCGACCTACCCGTTCGCCAACGACGTTCCGGTCGAGGTCATTCCCGCGTCCGGCGTCGCCGACGGGTCGGTCCTCGTCGCCCTGCACGGCATGGGGCAGTCGGCCGCCAGTTTCGTCCGTGACGTCGCGCCGCTGCGCCCCGACGGAGTCACGGCCGTCGTTCCGCAGGCGCCGTATCCGTATGAGATGAGATCCGACGCGGGCATCCGTCAGGGGAACGCCTGGTACGTCTACACGGGCGACAGCGAGGCGTTTCGCGCATCGATGGAGCGTACCGGAGTCTGGTTGCTTCGTGTGATCGACGCCGAGATCGCACGCCTCGGTCTCGACCCCTCGCGCGTCGCGTTGCTCGGGTTTTCGCAGGGCGGATATCTCGCGGGCTACGTTGGAATCGAGAATGCGTCTCGTTTCGCGGCGCTCGTCGTGGCCGCCGGACGCATCAAGGACGAGGCGCTGACCGACGCGATCCGCGCGGCCGCCCGGACGCCGCTGCGCATCCTCGACATCCACGGCGAAGAGGACGTGTCCGTGAAGGCCGTCGCGGCACGCGACAGCGCGACTCGCGTCGCGGCGCTGGGACTGCCCGTCGAGTTCCGCGGCTACCCGTGCGGGCATGCGGTGCTGCGGCACGAGCCGTGTCGCGCGGACGTACGCGCGTTCCTCGCCTCCGCGCTCGCTCGCGACGTCGGGTGACGCGCGAGGTCCGTCCGTGGAACGCGTGCGCGAAGAGGCGCCGTGGCTACGATTCTTGAGTGTCCACGATCGACGAGATTCGGCGAACCTCGTTCGATCGCGGCGCCGAGGCGTACGACACCGTGCGACCGTCGTATCCGGACGCGCTCATCGATGACCTCGTCGAGCGGAGCGCTCTCCCGCCCGACGGGCGCATCCTCGAGATCGGCGCGGGCACGGGGAAGGCGACCGTCGCGCTCGCGCGCCGAGGGCATCGGCTCGTCGCCCTCGAACCGAGCCCGAACATGGCGAACCTGCTGCGTCGCAACGTCGCCGCCTTCCCCCGGGTGAACGTTCTGGAGTCCCGCTTCGAAGACTGGACCGACGTTGAGGGCGCGTTCGACCTGGTGGCGGCAGCCCAGTCATTCCACTGGGTGGCGCCTGAGATTCGACTCGCCAAGTCCGCCGACCTGCTGCGTCCGGGCGGATCGCTGGCCATTCTCACGAACGAGAAGCGAGATCTGGATCCGGGCCTCCGGGCGGACTTCGACGAGGCCTACGCGCGGTGCGTTCCGAGCGAGGCGCACGCAGCGGTCCTCTCGTCCGGCGCGTTGCTCGAGCGCGATCAGGTCGACGAAATCGACTCGAGCGCCCGCTTCGGCCCGGTTCACGTGGGTCAGTTCCCCTGGAGCGAGACCTACGCGACGCGCAGCTATGTCGCGCTGCTCTCCACGTACTCCGATCACGCGGTCCTCGAGGAACACCGGCGCCTCGCGCTCTTCGAGGCGATCGCCGCCGCGATCGATCGAAGGGGAGGTCGGATCACGGTCCCGTACGTCGCGTGGATGTTCCTCGCCCGACGCCGCAGCGGCTGAGGCGCGACCTCGTCTCGTCCGGGCGGACGGACCGCCGTCACCGCGACTCGTTGGCGCCCGGCGATCGGTCGATGGCCCTGACCCGCGATTCCCGCCCGAAGGCTCTGAACGTCCGTCAGCCGCGCCCGGAGCGATCGCCGCAATCACGACCGACCGTCGGTCAGTCGACGAAGTTCGGGTATCGGATATACTGATACCGAATGGACCCGCGATCGACCCTCAACGCGTTCGATGGGATCTGAATCCAGATTGGCCCTCGCACGTTCGGGCGACGCTCGACGATCTCGCCCGGAGGCTCGGTCATGGCTCATAGCCGCGTGCTCGCCCCGATCGAAGCGCCGTCCGCCGACGCGCTCACGGCCGACATGATCGGCATCGGGATGCTTTTCGGTGGCGAGCCTTCCCGTGACCCGAACATCGAGGACACGCTCCTCTTCGCATCGTCGGCGGGAATGGAGCGCGGCGATCTACGCGTGCTCGCAGTTCTCGTGACCTGGATCGGACGCCATTCCGCTCGCATCAATGCCGACCGGCTCACGCGACTCGTCAAGATGCAGGAGTCGGTGCGCGTTCGCGCGTTCTGGAGCGCGATGGCGCGCTGGCTCGCGTCCGATCGCCGCTTTGCGCGGCTCGCCTCCACCTATCGAGGGTCGCCGGTCGAACTGCTCTCCGCCGGAACCGCTTTTCACCTCACGCGACACGGCGAGGACCCGCGATTCGCAGGGTCGAAGGTGCGAGCCCCGGCCAATGTCCTTCGCGACAGACCGGCCGACGTGCTCACGCCGGTGGAACTCGCCGCGCGACACTCGGCATACCGCTGGCGCCTCGTCGTCGGACCCGGGTACAGGGCAGACATGTGGGCGGCCCTCGAGCGGGAGCCTGCGCTCTCCGCGTCGGACTTGGCACGGCGCGCCTACGGGTCGTTTGCGACGGCCTGGCACGTACGGCTGGAGTTCGCGACGTGGCGCTCATCGGATCGTGGCGCCGCCGACGCCCGGAGTTGAGTACGGAGGCGAATGGGCTAGGACGCCGCGATTCGAAGCCGAACGTCCACCGCCTCGGCACCGTCCGCGCGGGCGATGACGGGGTTCATCTCGATCTCGACGATCGACGGATGCTCGTCCACGAGTTGAGACAGCCGAAGCAGCGTGTCCTCGACGGCGGCGAGATCGACGGGTTTGGCCCCGCGTGCGCCCGTCAGCAGCTTGTAGCCGCGTAGCCGCTCGATCATGCGGCGAGCCAGCACGGGGGTCAGCGGCACGAGACCGAGCCGCACGTCGGAGAGGATCTCGACGTAGATTCCGCCGAGCCCGACGATGAGCAATGGCCCGAAGACGGGGTCGGTCCGCACGCCCATCACCAATTCGACGCCCGGCGCGCCCATGCGTTGGACGAGGTAGCGCCACGGCCGGTCCGGTGACGCCTTCTTCGCGATCGCGGCCAATCGCTCCGCCGCCGCCCGAACGGCGGACGGGTCTTTCAATCCGAGCACCACTCCGCCCACGTCGCTCTTGTGGAGGAACGCCTCGCCGTCGAGTTTGAGCGCGACGGCGCCGCCGATCCCGTTGGCGGCCGCGACCGCCGCCTCGACGCCATCGGCCGCCTCGGTCCGCGCGGTGCGAATGCCGTACGCCTCGAGCACGCGGAAGGCTTCGACGCCGGGCAACCAGCCGCCACCCCGGCGCCTCGCCGCCTCGACGAGGCTCGCCGCCCCCGCGCGATCGACCGAGAACCGCTTCGGCTCGCCGATGTCGTCGTCGCGCAGTTCGCGGATGCGCACGAGGTTCGCCGCCGCGCGGATCGCGTCCTCGGGATACTCGTAGAGCGGGAACCACGCCGAGTCGAGGCGCTTGATCTCGTCGAGCAACACCTCGCGCGCCATGAAGCAGCCGAGCACCGGCTTCGACGTCCCGCGGCTCGCCTCGAAGATCGCACGCGCGACGCCGATCGGGTCGACCGTCACCGGCGGCACGAAGATCGTCAGCACGAGATCGACGCCCGGGTCGGAGAGGATCAACGGCAGTGCCGCCGCGTACTCCGTCGCCCCCGCGCCCGCGACCATGTCCACCGGGTTGACCGCCGACGCCTCCGGGACGAGCAGTCTCTTCAATGCTGCCGTCGTCGCGTCGGAGAGCGTCGCGAGCGACATCCCTTTCGCGATCAGGAAGTCGGTCGCGAGAATCGCGGGCCCGCCGCCGTTGGTCACGATGGCGACGCGACGGCCGGCAGGCAGCGGCTGGGTCGCGAGTGCCTGCGCGACGTCGAACATCTCGCCGACCGACTCGACCCGCAGCGTGCCGGTCTGCTCGAGCAGCGCGTCCACCGCCACGTCGGCGCCCGAAAGCGCGCCGGTGTGGCTCGCGGCCGCACGTCCGCCCTCGGCCGTGCGGCCGGCCTTCACGCAGACCAGCGGCTTCCTGCGCGTGAAACGGCGCGCGATCGGGATGAACTTCCTCGGGTTGCCGAAGCTCTCGAGGTACATGAGCGCGACCTTCGTGCCCGGGTCGCGTTCCCACGCCTCGAGCAGGTCGTTGCCCGAGACGTCGGCCTTGTTGCCGAGGCTCGCGAACGCTCGGATGCCGAGCCCCAGGTCTTCGGCGTGATCGAGAATCGTCACGCCCATCGCGCCCGATTGCGAGAGGAACGCGATGCCGCCCGGTCGCGGGAACGTGCGTGCGAACGTCGCGTTCATGCGGATCGCGGGGTCGGTGTGGAGCAGCCCCATGCAGTTGGGGCCGAGGAACCGAATGCCGTTCGTGCGGCACAGTTCGACCAATTGGTGCTCGGCCTCGACGCCCGCGCCGCCGATTTCCTTGAACCCGGCGCTGATCACGCAGATGCCACGCACGCCTTTCGCGGCGCAGGCCCGGACCACCTCGAGCACGAGCCGCGCCGGCACGGCCACGATCGCGAGATCGACCTCGTGCGGGATCGACCCCACGTCCTTCCAGCAGGCGATCGAGTGGATCGACGTCGCCTTCGGATTGACGGGCCACACGGTCCCCGTGAAGCCGCCCTTGACGAGGTTCCACAGGATCGTGTTGCCGATCGTCCCCGGCGTGCGGCTCGCGCCGATGACCGCGATCGAGCGGGGGCAGAAGAGCCCGTCGAGCGAACCGTAGACCTCGGGGGAGAGCCTCGCGATCTCGGCTTCGGACACGGCGTGCCTCCAGAGGGACCTGCGGGATGCTACTTGGCCGACTCGGCCGTCGACGTCGCGGGGCGCGCACCCGATCGTGTAGCGTGCTCGCATGCGCCGACTTCTCGCGGTTCTCCCGCTGCTCCTCTCGACGTGGGTGCCGTCGATCACGCAGGCGTCGGACGCGGGTCCCTCCGTCGATTCGATGCGACGCACCTATGCCGACAAGTTGGCGGCGCTCGGCGAGGAGGCGCGCGCCGCGCATCTCGGTGCGCTCGCGCTGCGGTACTTCGACGACGCGAACGCGATGGCTCCCGACCAACCCCTGGCGCGCGCGGCGTTCGGCTGGACGAAGGACGGTTCCGGCTGGAAGGCGCCGGTCAACGTGATTCCGGGCGACGGGTGGGCCGACGACGGCGAGCCGGAACTCGCGCGCTTGGAGAAGAAGGAGTTGCAGCTTCGCGCGGATTTCGTGAAGCAACTCGTGTCAGCCGCGTCCGCCGCGAAGTCGAAGAAGCGGCCCGCCGAAGACGTCGAGGAGTTGCTCTGGGCGGCGATCGCCGCCGATCCGGCCGACCCGGCGCCGCGCCATGCGCTCGGCCACCACGAAGTCGACGGTCGATTCGTCGCGCCCGAACACGAGGCCCTGCTCGTCGCCGGGCTCGGGCCCACGCCCGGCGACGAGGCGATCGCTCGTACGCCGATCGAGACGACCGAGGTCGCGTCGCGGGTCGCTTCGCTCGCGGGCTGGCCCGATCCCGTTCCGGCGGGATCGAAATCGCCGACCTCGGGACAAGTCCACAGCCTCTCGAACCACGCGACGGCCCGCGAGGGGGCCGAGTGCCTCGAACGCGGGCGGCTATGGCTGACGGGTGTGCTCGGTGGCGACGGCCGGCTCGGCTCGGCCTACGGCTTCGTCCACGTCGGCTCGCTCGCGCTGGCCCGGACGCTGGTCACCGCGGATCCCGATGCGAAGGCCGTCGTACCCTATCTCGGGTTCCGCCCCATTCTCGTGCTCGGAAAGACGGGCCTCGTGCTCGCCGTCGGCGAGTCGGCGCTCGCGCTCGACGATGCGCTCGTCTCTGCGCGGGTCGAAGGCGATTTCGTCGCGCGCTCCGCCGAGCGATCGGGCACCAAATGGCTCGCCGAGTGCGTCGGCGTTTGCGCCTCGACGAGACTGTTCGGCACGACCGTCGGTTACGCCGCGTCGACGCAGGTGTTCGCTTCCGTATTCGGGCCGATTCGGCGTCGGGGCGAGCCACTGCTCGCGTTCGTTCGGCGTCTCGTCGCGGCCGGCGCCGATCCCGGCCTCGAGCAGATCGCCGAACCGCGCGATCGGCCGCTCTATCCGCGCGAACAACTCGTCGGCGCGATGGTCGTCGATTGGCTGCTGCGCCGCGACCCGACGTCGGGCGCGGCGTTTCTGTCCGGATATCTGGCGGCCCAGGGAACGTCCGCCGAACGCCTCGCCGCGGCGTCGAAGGCGGCGGGCTTCGCCTCGACGCGCGTGCTCGACGACGGGTTTCGACGGTTCGTCGCCGACGTCTACCCCGTCGCGTCCGCGGGAACGGCGTCGAAGGCGCCCTGGAAGGTCGCGCCGCTCGGCCCGATGAAGACCGTGGGGATCGTGACCTCGCTGTTCATGCCGCAGGAGCATCGCGTGTCGGGCCAACTCTGGCTCGGTGGGCGGCCCTACCGGTGCGAGGCGCCGTCGTCGGACGGCCCGGTCCGATTCGAACCGTATCGTCGGACCGAGCCGCCCCGGTCCACCGACAAGGACGGCGTGTTCCCCTTCTCGATCGGTCGGGAGTACGGCGGTGGGTCTCTCGATGTGCGCGTCGAGTTGCGGCGCGAAGGAGCGATCTGGCTCGCCAGGCGCGCCGAGGCATACGAGGGCAACGTCGACGGTCATCCCGTGCGGGTCTTTGATCTCGACGTCGACGGACGGTTCGGTGGCTTCGGGCGCGACGGCATCGCGTTCGACCGTGCCGATCGGCCGATTCCCCTCGGGCGCGAAATGGCACTCGGCGAGAAGGTCTACGAGATCCGCCGCGTCGGTCCCGACGGCCGCGAGATCGCGTGGCGCGCGAGGCCGTCGGAGGCGAAGGGCCCCTACCTCGAGGCCTGGTCGGTGTTGAATTCCGTCCGGGTCGAGAGCGGCCTCCCGGCCCTCGCGTTCGACGCGGAATCGGCGATGGGCGCGGCCGTTCACGCGACGTACCTCTCGTCGAATTTCGGCGCCTCCTTCACGCCGTCGCAGGCATCGCGCGAGGATTCGACGAAGAAGGACGCGACCGTCATCGGCGCGCGCATCGCCGCGCATTGCCTCGCGGCCGACGAGCCGTCGGCCCTCGCCGCGGTTCGTCGCTGGCTCGCATCGCCCCGCGAGGCGGCGATCCTGCTCGATCCGAACGTGCGCCGAGGTGCGCTGGCGTCGTCGAACGGCGTCGTCGTCTTCGCGATGCGCGATGCGCCGGCCGACGAATCGAGTGAGTTCCGAGGTCCCCTCGTCTACCCGACGGCCGACGTCCCCGGCGATCCGGGTCCTTGCGGCACCGACCTCGTGCGCCTTGACCGGACGTTTTCGGGCTTCGGTTGCCCGGTCCTCGTGCGCGTCGAGCCCGGGCGCGTTCGACTGGCATCGCTTCGACTCGAACTCGAGGGAGCCGAGGTCCCGACCGTCCGATTCGACGGGACCGTCGTCGGGATGCCGGGCTTGGTCGCGCTGGTTCCGAAGCAGCCGTTGAAGCCCGCGTCGAAGTACCGGATCATCGTCGAGTCGACCGCCGACGGCGTGTTCTCGCGACGTTCTCACGACTTTCGCACCGGAGACAAGTGATGCCCCGCGTCACGTTCGACGGCGACGACCGCTCGATCGAGGTTGCGGCCGGGACGTCGCTGCTTCAGGCGGGCCTCGACGCGGGATTGAAGGTCACGCACGCGTGCGGAGCCAAGGGCAAGTGCTCGACCTGCCGTGTCGTGATGCTCTCGAGCGTCGCCGACGCGGCGCCGCGCAACGACGTCGAGCGCGCGATGGCCGAGTTGCGCGCGTTTCCGCCCGAGGTCCGGCTTTCGTGCCAGACACCCGTCCAAGGAGACTGTCTGGTCCGATTTCTGGTGCGGGACGACGAAGACTACGACCTCGTCAAAGCCGAAGTATCGCCGGGCGCCGAGGCGGGCGTCGGCGAGGAGCGCCGACTGGCGATCCTTTTCTGCGACATCCGCGACTTCACGGCGTTTTCCGAGTCGCACGCGCCCTACGACGTGGTCCACGTGTTGAACCGCCACTTCCGCCGCGTCCACGCGGCGATCGAGGCCGAGGGCGGGCGCATCGACAACTTCATGGGGGATGGCGTCATGGCGCTCTTCGGCCTCGACGGCCGGCCTCATCGCGCGTGGCGTGCCGTCCGCGCGGGGCTTCGCATTCTGGAGGCCGCGGCCGTGCTGTCTCCCTGGTTCGAGGCGCAGTTCCATCGACCGTTCCGCGTCGGCGTCGGTGTCCACGTGGGCGACGTGGTCGTCGGCGCGGTGGGTGCGGGCGACCGACGCAAGGTCACGGCGATCGGCGACGCCGTGAACCTCGCGGCGCGGGTCGAAGCCTCAAATCGGGCCGCCGAGACTTTGTTCCTCATCTCCGATGCGGCGTACGAGTCGGCCGGTCGGGATCGCGTGCGCGTCGGTCGCCGGATCGACGTGGAGTTGAAGGGCAAGTCGGGCATCCACGCGCTGTGGGAGGTGATCGGGGCGGAGTCCGGCGATCAGGCCGGGGGACCGTGAGCGGCGGCGTGCCGACCGGCGCCGACCTGCGCTTGCGTTGAGGGCCCGGGCGGGGCTACATGGGGGTCATGCGCCGGACGTCGATCCTCCTGTTCGCGCTGTCGGCCCTGGCCGCGTGCCACGTCGGGGGGCGCCGGGGCGCGCCCATGCCCGTGGGGGACTCGAACCGTTCGACCCCCTCAGATCAGGATCCCGTCGCCGATTCCGGCGAATTGCTCGACGGCACGGGCGCGCGCACCGATCGCCTCGCACTCGTTCCGAATCTCGTCGGGTACTCGAGCGGGGAGGCGGCGAAATTCGCCCAGCGTTCGGGCTTCGAGGTGGTGTCGCTGCGCGTACCGGGTTCGCCCGCGGGGCAGGTGTTGTCTCAGGATCTGACTCCGGGTCGCGAAGCGCCCATGGGATCGCCGATCGGCATCCGGGTCGCGTCGGGAAAGGGAATCGCGACGTCGGTCGGCCAGCCCGGCGGACCCGCGGCGCCGAGCGGCGGATCGGGTTGGGAAGACGTGACGACCTCGCCTTCGGCGACGGCCGTTCCCGACATGACGACACCCAGGCCCGAATCGCAGACGGGGCCCGCGTCCGACCCGGCGTTCGTGACGCCGTCGGCTCGTGGCGTGGTCGTGCCGCCCGTGCTCGATCGCACGCCCGAGCAGGCGCGTCGCATCCTCGAGGATGCCGGACTTCGCTATCGCGAAGAGGTCGCGACGTCGGGAGTCCCGGGCCGCGTCATGGATCAGGACCCGCCCGCGGGGGCACGGCGACCGGCAGGGACCGAGATCGTCGTGAAGATTCCGCTCGAATCACCGGCGCTCGCCGGCACGCCGCCCGCCGATCCCGCTGGAGAAGAGACGCCCGCGTCGTCACCGGTCGCGCGCTCCGGGCAGGTCATCGTCCCGTCGGTGCTCGACAAGACCGAGGCCGTTGCGCGCCGCATCCTCGAGGACCTGGGATTGAAGCCACGCGGCGAGCCGACGACGTCGGGCGTCACCGGTCGCGTGATGGACCAATTGCCGTCGCCCGGGGCGAGCGTCGAACCGGGCACTTCGATCGTCATCCGGATTCCGGGGCTTGCCGTAGCTGATCCCGCCGAGCCAGCGGGGATCGACCCTGCGGGGGCGGGGCCCGCGTCCGAGTGGGGTGCCCCCGATGCCGCGCCCTCGACGGCAGCAGAGCCTCTCCCGCCGGCCGTCGCCCTGACGCCACCCGCGCCGCCCGCGCCGCCAGAGCCTGTGACGACGCCGGAGCCCGCGAGCCCGCCTCAACCGATCTTCGCGCCACCGCTTCCGATTGCGACGACGGAGCCGATGCCGCCGCCGGCACCACAGACGCCGCCGACCGACGAGGAACGGAACGAGCCGATCTTCGCGTCGCCTCCTCGCGCGACGCCTGCCCCTGATGCACCCGCCGTGTCGATCGAATCGACATCCGGCCCGAACGGCGCCGGGACCGGTTCATCGTCCGGTGATGCATTGCCGCCTCCGATGCCGATGCCCGAGGTACCGGTGCCCGCGGTGCCGGCGCCCGAGGTACCGGTGCCCGAGAACCCGGTCGTCTCGCCGGAGCCGCCCACGCCCGCCCCACCCGTGGTCGTGGCGGAACCCGAGACTCCCCCCGAGCCGATCCTCCCGCCGCCGGTCGTCGTTCTCCCGGTGCCCGACGAGGCGCCAGCGCCGACCGATCCTCCGACGGCTCCGATCGAGTCAACGCCCGAGCCCGACGGCGCGAGCGCGCTGCCTCCCCCTCTTCCCGTCGTTACCCCGCCGCCGCCCGCCGACGCACCGGCACCCGTCGCGGCTCCGGTGGATGCGTCGGCGCTCGCGGTCCCGACGCTTCGGGCCCCGCTCGACGATGCGTACTTCAAGCTGGCCCCCCGAGTCGTCGTCGAGACCACGTGGGAGGTCGTCGCGGAGGCGACGGGGTACCTGCTCGAAGTCGAGGAACTGGCCGACGGCGTGTGGGTGGGGGTCGAGCGCCGCGTCGTCAAGGGAACCCGCGCGATCGTCGATCTCGAGCCGACGGGTGGCAAGGCGCAGGATTTTCGCTGGCGCGTGCGCACCGTGGTCGCGCGACGGGGCGGGCGTCCGACGGCCTGGGCCGTCTTCCACGCGAGGTAACGGATCGCGTCGTTCGAACTACGGACTCTCGCGAAGCTGTCGCAGGAATTCCTCGACGGGATCTTCCTTCGATTTGGCGGATCGAGCCGAACCCGCCGTCGGCGCCGTCGCGGGCGGGACCTCGGGTGGACGGCGGCGCGGTTGCGGGCGATCGGGGAGCGGCGCACCCGATTCGCCGTTGCGCCATTCGTCGTAGCGACGCAGGCCTTCCAGTGCCAGGTCCATCGCGCTCAACTGGAGCCGCTCGGCGGCGCCGAGGTCGGGGATGCCCTCGACGATCAGGAAGTGGCCGCGATGGATCAGGAAAAGCGCCGCGGCGATCTCCCACACGCGTCGTTCGAGGCCGAAACGCGCCGTCTCGGCGGGAAGGGCCTGTGTCGCCGCCGCGACGCCGCTCGTTTCCTCGAGCCGGACCAGTTCGGCGGCCGTCGGCTCGTCGACGGCATCGGCGCGCCGCAGCACGCGTCCGAGCCGCTCGAAGAGCACGTTGCTCTCCGCACCGATCACGTGCCCTTCGTGATAGTAGATCGCGCGGAGCACATCCTCGTCGATCAGGATCAACGCCCCGTCGAGTCGTTGGTTGCGCCCGAACGCGAGAAGGTCGGCCGCGACGCGGCTCGAAAACGCTCCGGTGTAGGCGATGCGGTACCGGTCGCCCTCGCCCAGCCGGGGGAGCGCGCTGCCGACCGCGCGACGGACCACCGGCTCCAAGGCGTCGGGGATGGCGCGCTTCAAGAGGTAGGAGATCTGGTCGCTGAACGGCACGAAGTCTCCGCTGCCCCCAGGACCCGCTCCCCCTATCGGACGAATCGGTCCGGCACCTCAACCTCGCCGTGGGGCCCCCCCGGCGACGTCGCCCGCCGCGCCTGACCGGGGGGCGTCGCTCTTATCGACCAAGCATCGTCGTGTCGATGTCGGCGACACCGGCGATGCGCCAGCCGTCGCCCGTCCGGACGAAGTGGACACGGCCCGCGATCCGGATGCCGATGTACGGTGCACCGGGCTTCACGACGACGGGCGTCACGGCATGGTCGACGTCCACGCTCGTTTCGCCGATCTCGATGCCGACGCCTTGCGGCTTGTGACGCTCCTTCAGGTCGCGCACATGGGCGACGAAGGCTTGCTTGTCGCGTCCCCGCTCGGTGTAGCCCTCGTCGAGCGCGTTCGCGAGTCCGTCCCAGTCGTCGCGAGAGACCGCCGACGTGGCGCGCTCGAGCAGGGCTTCGATCGCCTCCCGATCGGTGACCACGAGGCGCTCGACGCCCAGGCCGGCGGCGAAGAGCACGAGGATCGCAAGGAGCCAACGGCGGGGTGTCAGGGCGAACATACGGACATGGTGCCCTCGCCCGCCGAGTTCGGCGCGGACCTCCCGCCCGGCGGGTCGAAGGGCAGGGGCAGGTGGTAGGATCCGGTCGATGGACAGCGAAGCCCGGAAGTTCTGCGACCTCGGCAAAGAATGCCTCGAGGACGGGAAGCCCGAAGAGGCCTTCAACTGGTACGAGCGGGCGATCGACGTCGACCCCGAGAGCTCCGACGCGTGGTGCGGGCGCGGCAAGGCGTCGTACGACATGGGGCGCCTCGAGCGCGCCGATCGCGACTTCCGCCGCGCGATCCGCTTCGCCAAGCGCAAACTCCCGCCCGAGATGACCGGCACCACCCGGCGGTGGTGGTCCGATCCGGCCACTCGGCCGTACCTGCGCGCCGTCCACGGTCACGGACTCTGCCTGTTCTGGCTCGGTTCGTACGAAGACGCCGCGCGCGTGTTCCGACGGCTCCTGAAACTCGCGCCGGTCGATCCCCTCGACGTCCGGTTTCTCGTGGGCGAGACCTACCTCCGGCTCGGGCGCATCGAGCGCGCCGTCAAGGAACTCGAGCCGATCGAGGACGACCCCGACGCCCTCTACAACCTCGGGCTCGCGAAGTTCTACGCGGGCGACTTCGCGGGCTCCGTCAACGCCTTCCGTCGGGGGTTCTTCGCGAATCTCTATCTGCCCGCCATGCTCTGCGAGAAGCCCAAGCCCGAGATTGCGAACGTCGAATCGAACGCCGAAGGCGGGGGCGACGAGGTCAAACGCGCCGAACATCCGACCGACGACGGCACCCATCCGAAGGGGCTCGACGGCGAGGGGGCGGCCCACGACTACATCGACCGGTGCGGCGATTTCTGGTTCGGTCGCCCGGTCGTCCAACGCTGGCTCGACGGCATCCACGAGCACCCGGTCGTCAAGTCCGACGTCGAGCGGCACCTCGACCATCTGCGCCGTCTGCAGGACAAAGACCTCGGTGCCGGCGCGCGTGCGCGACTCGAGGGCGAGAACACGACGCTTCGCGCCATCGAGCGGATCGCCGCGACCGATCGAAAGATCGCGACCGAAGTCCTCGCCTCGGTGTTCACGCTGCCGCCCGAGTAGGCGCCCCGCGGTCGCCCGACCGCGAACTCCGGGTGCGCCGCTACGTCGAGGTCGGCCCGAAGAGTCGTGCGGGTGAAATCGAGAATCCTGGTACCGCGTTCGATTCCAGGATTTCGTTCCCCGATACGACGCATGCACCCATGACGTCGTGTCGCTCGACCGTTCGCGATTTGCGATCGACGAGCCACACCTCTTCGACTCCGGCCTTCAAGAGACGCCGACGCTTCACCCCTCGGTCACGGCGTGCGGTGGAGGGCGAGAGCACTTCGATCGCGAGGAGCGGAATGCCGACGTCGCTCACGTCGTCCGGCGGGAGCGTCCTCAGGACGAGCACGTCGGGTTGATAGACGTTGAATTCGTCGATCCCGACGTCGGACGGCGCGGGAACGACTCGCGCGGGGTCGACACGCGAGGCGAGCATCAACAGCAGTCGCATCACGAGCGCCTGATGACCGTAGGTCGGGGCCTCGTCTTTGAGGAGCGCGCCGTCGATCAGTTGGGCCCGAAACCCCTCCGGCAGGCGGTCGTAGTCGGAGCGGGTGAATCGAACCGTCACGGTACGCACGAGTATAGGACGCGGACGCACGGGCCGCGGTCACGCGGATTCCGAGGGCGTCGTACGCCCCGTCGGCGACCCGCCCCGTCACCCCTTCGTGCGCATCCAGCGGAAGATCTCGCGCACCGACGGCGGCTTGCCGTAGAGCAGCGAGCCCACGCGGAAGACGCGCGCGGCGAAGCGCATCGCGAGGAACGCCGCGAGCCCGAGGATCGCGATGCTCGCGAAGATCTCGAGCGGCGGGGGAGGCGGCACGCTCGCGATGCGCATCATCATCAGGAACGGCGTGAAGGGCGGGATCATCGACATGACCGTCGCGAGCGTCCCGTTGGGTTCCTTGCCGACGGCCACCCAGAAGAACATCGGCAGCGTCAGGAGGAACATCACGGGCGAGAGGAGGTTCTGCGCCTCCTTCAACGTGTTGCAGGCGCTGCCGACCGCGACCATCAGGCTCGCGATCAGGATGAAGCCGAGCAGGTAGTAGACGAGGCAAAGGCCCAGTTGACCCGGATCGACCAGGTTCATGCCGTTGAACGCCAGCGCCCCGAAACCTCCGATGCCCCAGATCGACATCAGGGTCAATCCGACGCCGCAGGTGCCGAAGATCTTGCCCGCCATCAGCTGGAAGGGGCTGACCGACGAGAGCAGCACCTCGATCACACGGTTGCCCTTCTCCTCGAGCGTGCTCGTGATGAGCGCCTGGCTCACCGCCACGATGGTCAAGAACAGCAGCAGCGTGAAGACGAACGGCATGACGGTGACCGCCACGCTCGCGGCCTTGCCCTGCGCCACCACGCTCGCGACGTCGAGCGGCGCCTTTTCACGCAGCACGTCGGCCGCGCCCTTCGGAACCCGCGCCTCGGAGATGACGCGCGTGTTGACGACGTCGGAGAGGTCCTGGCGCACGTCCTCGATCACCTTCACGTCGATCAGGTTCGCCGAGCGGTACTCGCTCGCGGGGGCGCCCTTTGCACGGGCGAGCGCCGACGGCCGGATCACGAGGTAGGCGAACAACTCGCCGCGCTTGACGCGTGCGTCGAGTTCGGGCCGGAGCCCCTCGAGTTTCGCCTCGCGCGCGGCGGCGTCGCCGGTGCCGAGGTCGACCGACTCCGGCGCATACAGCGGGCTCGGAGGCGTCCCCGGAAACGTCCGCGCCGACAGGAGCGTCGCCATCTCGGCCCCGATCGTGCCCGTCAGATCGGCGATCGCGAGCGCGCGCGTCTCGGGGCGCTTGCCCGCGAGCAGGGCCGGCACGAGCAGCGACAGCCCGATCATGACCGGGGTCATGCAGATCGCGATGAGGAACGCCTTCGTCTTGACGTTCTCGAGGTACTCGCGCACCGCGATCTGGACGATGCGGCTCATGAGGCGACCTGCTCGCCGACGGGCTCTCCGACGACTCTCTTGAAGATCTCGTTCAGGCTCGCGGCCCGCACCTCGAATCGGACGACGGTCCCGCGCCCCATCAAGGCGTGAAGCAGCGCCACGCGGTCGGCGCCCGGAGCGAGCGCCAATTCGGCGCCGCTTCCGAGGTCGGTCACGCGTGTGACGCTCGGAAGACCGTTCCACCCCTCTGCCGGCGCCCGCTCGAGGCCCACGAACGCCGCCTCTCCTCCCTCTCGTCGCCGCACCTCGTCGACCGTGCCTGCAAGCCGGAGCCTGCCCCGATGGATCAGGACGATCCGGTCGCAGAGCGCCTCGGCCTGCTCCATCACGTGCGTCGAAAAGACGATCGTGGTCCCGCCACGCCGCAGTTCGAGCACGACGTCGCGGAGGAAGTCGCGATTGACCGGATCGAGCCCGGCGAACGGCTCGTCGAGCACGACCA
>JANNRO010000561.1:0-12751 GCA_031401505.1 Planctomycetia bacterium | reverse complement strand
GTCCCGCAGCCGCTCGGGTGCGTCCTCTGGCGCGTCGAGCCGGTCGAAGGGGCGCGCTTCGCGCGACGTGGGAGGCGACGAAGAGGGTGGTGGCCGCCCGCCCAAGCCCAAGGACAACACGATGCTGATCGCGTCGCTGATCGGCGTGGTCGTGCTCGGCGGGATCACGTTTCTCGTCATGAGGAGCAAGGGCAGTCCGACGACGACCAAGGTCGTCGCGAAGGAGCCCGACGTCGATTGGACCGCGGGCATGGGATCGGGCGCCCCGGCTCCGGTCCCCGAGCCCGCGATGGACGAGGCACCCGCCCCCGCGCCCGCGTTCGTGCCGCCGAGCAAGGTCCAGTTCCGTGCCATCGAGCACCATCCGGACGCGACCCCCGAAGAGCGGACGAAGATCGATGCGCTCATCCAGACTTCGATCTTCGAGAATGCGGGGTCGGACAGTCGGCTCGCAGGCACCGAACTCGTGGGAATCGGCATGAAGGCCGCGCCGCGCCTGATCAACGTGTTCGTCACCGTCAAGATGGGGGCGGGGTTCGACGACCGGATCGGCAAGCAGCAGTGCTCGCTCGCCGATGGCCTGCTGCGCCGGATCGACGGCTACATCGAACGCAAGGTCGGGCGCACGATGACGCAGATCAAGCCCCAGTCCGATCATGCGTGGGTCGAGAAGGTCACGCGCAACTGGATCGCCTGGTGGGAGAACGGGAAGTACAAGGAGCCCTTGAAGCCGTGGGACGAGCGGATCGACGGCGGCGACAAGGAAACCCCGGCCACCCCCGCGATGAAGGCGGACGACGCGCCCGACGGCGGCGGCGGGAAGTGACGACGCGTGGATGATGCGCGCCGAGCCGCGGCGCGGGCCTCGCTCCCCGCGCCGGCGGTCCGACCGTTCCGGCTCTCGTCGCGATATCGCCCGGCGGGCGACCAGCCGGCGGCCATCGAGGCCCTCGTTCGGGGCGATGCGGAGGGCAAGCGTCATCAGGTGCTGCTCGGCGTGACGGGATCGGGCAAGACGTTCACGATCGCGAACGTGATCGCGCGGCTGGGGCGCCCGACGCTCATCCTGGCGCCCAACAAGACGCTGGCCGCCCAGCTCTTCGACGAGTTCCGCGAGCTGTTCCCCGAGAACGCCGTCGAGTACTTCGTCTCGTTCTACGACTACTACCAGCCCGAGGCGTACATGCCCGCGGCCGACCTCTACATCGAGAAGGACTCCTCGATCAACGACCGCATCGACCGGATGCGGCATTCCGCCACGCGCGCCGTGCTGACGCGGCGCGACACGATCGTGGTCGCGAGCATCTCGTGCATCTACGCGCTCGGCTCTCCGGCCGAGTACGCCGCCATGCACGTCGCGGTGCGGACGGGCGAGCGGGTCGATCGCGACGAGGTGATCCGACGGCTGGTCAAGATCCAGTATCGACGCGAGGACTTCGATCGCGGGCGCGGCACGTTCCGTGCGCGCGGCGACGTGCTCGAGATCGGTCCCGCCGACCGGGACGATCGCGTCGTCCGGATCGAGTGGTTCGGCGACGAGATCGAGCGGATGGAGGAGATCGACCCGTTGACCGGAGAGGTGCTCCGCGGCGTCGCCGAAGCGGCGTTCTATCCCTCGAGCCACTACGTCACGCAGGAGGCGGCGCTCGGCCGCGCGATCGAGGTCATCGAGACCGAGCTCGAAGAGCGCATCCGCTTCTTCCGGTACGCGAAGAAGCCGGTCGAGTGCGACCGGATCGCGCGCCGCACGAAGTACGATCTCGAACTCTTGCGCGAGACCGGATTCTGTCCGGGCATCGAGAACTATTCGAGTCATCTCGACGGGAGGCCGCCGGGGGAAGCACCCTGGACGCTGCTCGACTACTTTCCGGAGGACTTCCTCCTCGTGGTGGACGAGAGCCACGTGACGATTCCCCAGGCGGGAGGCATGTTCCGAGGCGACCGCGTCCGCAAGGAGACGCTCGTCGAGTACGGATTCCGCCTCCCCTGCGCGCTCGACAACCGGCCGCTCCAGTTCGCCGAGTTCGAGGCGCGCATCCCGCGCATGATCTGCGTGTCGGCGACGCCGGGCCCCTGGGAGCGCGAGAAGGCTCACGGCATCAGCGCCGAGCAGGTCATCCGACCGACGGGTCTGATCGACCCGCCGGTGTCGGTGAGGCCCGCGCGCAATCAGGTCGACGACCTCTTGAACGAGGTGCGCATCCGGGCGGCCAAGAAGGAGCGCGTGCTCGTGACGACGCTCACCAAGCGCATGGCCGAGGAATTGACCGAGCATCTCTCCGAGGTGGGGGTGAAGGTGCGCTATCTCCACTCCGACATCACGACGCTCGAGCGGGCCGACATCCTGAAGGACTTGAGGCTGGGCGTCTTCGACGTCCTCGTCGGGATCAACCTGCTGCGCGAGGGGCTCGATCTGCCGGAGGTGTCGCTGGTGGCGGTGCTCGACGCCGATCGCGAGGGGTTCCTCCGGTCGGAAACGTCGCTGGTCCAGACCGCGGGCCGCGCAGCGCGAAACCTCCATGGCACGGTCATCTTCTACGCCGACGTCGAGACCCGCTCGATGAAGGCGGCGCTCTCCGAGATGGCGCGGCGCCGCACGATCCAGACCGCCCACAACGAGGCGCACGGCATCGTGCCCCGCAGCACGGAGCGCGCCGTGCGCGAGACCGTCGGCGAGGTCTACGCCGATCGCGATTACGTGGACGTCACGGGGCTCGACAAACCGGGCGCCGTCGGCGGCAAGGACCTCGAGGCGCGACGCAGGTCGGTCGAGGTCGACATGAGGAAGGCCGCCAAGGAGATGCGCTTCGAGGACGCCGCGAAGCTGCGCGACGAGATGCGCCGGATCGAGATCCAGCTGATGAAACTGGGTGAGGCCGGGGGCGCGCCGGAATCGGATGGGTGAGGGCGGCGGGAGCGGGGCGGCCGCGGGTGCCTACCGCTCGAAACGGAACCGCGCGAGGCCCGCGAGGAAGAATGCGGTCGAGAAGCCGACCAACGCGAGCAGCGGGGACGCGATGTCGGCGAGGCCCGTCCCCTCGCGGGTCAGCACTTCGGAAAATGCGTCGAGCGCCCAGGCATGCGGCGTCAGAAGCCCGACCGACTTCATGGTGGGGGGCATGAACAGGCGGGGGAACATGCATCCGCCGAGCAGGCCCATCATCAACACGGCGATCGTCGTGAAACCCGAGACTTGTTTCTCCGTGCCCCCGAACGACGCGACGAAGAACCCCAGCGACACGGCGCAAAGCGTGACGGCCGTCGCGGTGGCCGCCAGTGCGAGCGGCGACCCGCCGACCTTCAGCCCGAACGCCACGATGCCGACCGCGAAGAAAAACGCCTCCTGCGCGAGCCCGACCGCGACGAAGGGCGCCAGCTTTCCCGCCAGGAGCACCGGACGGCGGACCGGCGCCGCGAGATATCGCTTCCAGCAGCCGCTCTTGCGCTCCTCGACGAACGACAGCCCGACGTTCATGGCGAGAAAGAACGCGAAGAGCACGGCGTTGCCGGGCACGGTGATCTGGAACGAGTCGATCGCCGCGACCCTGGCCTTGACGCCCGGAGGCTCGCGCACGTCGACCAGATCGAAGGATCCGAGATCGGGCGATCCCGACACCTTGCCGGGCGGCAGGAAGGCCGAGAACGCGGAGCGCACGAGGAGTCCGCGCAACGCGCCGACGATCGGTCCCGCCGTGCGTGCATCGCGCAGATCGGCGTAGACGACCGCCTTCGAGGATGCGGAGATCTGGTTGGGCAGCACGACGGCGGCCGCGACCTCGCCCTTGGCGACGAGCCGACCGGCATCTTCGGCCGACGCGACGCGTCGGATGCGCAGCGAGTCGGACGCCACGAGCAACTCGATCGCGCTCGCGTTGTCTCCGACGACGGCGACCTCGGGCGCCTGGCTTCGCCGGTCGTCCCCCCCGCCGCGAAACATGAGCCCGAACCCCGCCATGAACAGGATCGGCAGCAGAAACATGGACGCGAGTCCGCCCTTGTCGGCGAGCAGGAGTTTGGCTTCCTTG
Organism: Planctomycetia bacterium; assembly: GCA_031401505.1. Taxonomy (GTDB): domain Bacteria; phylum Planctomycetota; class PLA2; order PLA2; family JAEUHO01; genus JANNRO01. Next base: position 8,726 of record JANNRO010000561.1, on the reverse strand, counting down.
ACGATCGCGGCGCCGATCATGGCTCGTCCCTCAAGCGGCGACCCGTCAACGAGAGGAACACGGCCTCGAGGTCGGGACGGTGGCGTGCGACGGATCTCGCGACGACGTGCGCGCGCTCGAGCGCGAGCGCGATCTCGGAGAGGGGACGCGCGGTCTCGATGCGCATCGTGTTCCCGTTCACGGTGACGGCGCCGAGCACCCCGAGGGATTCGGGAGCGGCCGCGGGGATCGAGTCCGCCAACACTTCCACGGTTCCGTCGGCGTGACGCGCGACGAGATCGGCGACGGTGTCGAACGCGACCAGCTTGCCGTGATCCATGATCGCGACGCGCGGGCAGAGGGCTTCGACCTCCTCCATGTAGTGGCTCGTATAGACGATCGTCATGCCCTCTTCCTGATGGAGCCGTCGCACGACGTCGAAGAGGTGCGCGCGACTCTGTGGATCGACGCCGACGGTCGGCTCGTCGAGGATCGCGAGCCGCGGCCGGTGGAGGATGCCCGCCGCCAGATTGAGGCGCCGTTTCATGCCGCCCGAGAACGAACTCACCCGGTCGGCCGCCCGATCGGCGAGCCCCGCGAGGTCGAGGCCCCACGCAACGGCCGCGGGGAGCGAGTCACCGCGGAGTCCTTGAAGTCGGCCGAAGAACCGCAGGTTGTCCCGGGCGGACAACTCTTCGTAGAGTGCCAGGTCCTGCGGCACGAGCCCCAGCAGGCGTTTCGCGCCGATCGGATCTTCGCGGACGTCGATCCCGCCGATCGACGCGGAGCCGCGCGTCGGGGTGAGCACGCCCGAGATCATCGAGATCGCGGTCGTCTTGCCGGCACCGTTGGGTCCGAGCAGCCCGAGTATGTCCCCGTCGCGAACGTCGAGGTCGAGCGAATCGACCGCGCGGCGATCCCCGAAGTCCTTGCCGAGTCCCTGGGTCCGGAGCATGGGCGCGGATCGTAGCCCATCAGCGGTCGAGGGAGGCGCCTCACGGGCGCCGAAGGGCCCTATCAGCCGAAGCCCGATCCCCCGAACCACTCGACGTTCGTGAGCGCGAAGTGGATCGACACCGCCAGCAGGACGAGGATGCCGAGAGCGAACCAGCGCGGACGGCGCAGGCGCTCGTCGAGCAGTACGGGTACGAAGTAGAGCGTGACGCCGTATCCGGCGGCGAGGGTCTCGAGTCCGACGTCGGGATCGCGGCGCGCGAGCACGATCAGCGTCGTACCGCCGAAGCAGATCACGGCCCATGCGATGCGGGCGAGCCGAACCCGCGTGGGGAGCGATACACGGAGCCGGAGTCGAAACGGGAGCAGATGAAGGCCCACCGCGACGGCGACCAGTGCCGTTCCGACGAGGCGGTTCGTCAGGGTCCCGGCTGTCGCGAGGTGCAGCGCGAGGACGTACGCGAAAGCGGCGACGAACGCCACGCCGGGCGTGCCGGCTGCCGAAGGTTCCATCGGCAGGGACTCGCGCCAACCTCGCGGCGCCCGGGGCCCGACGCACTTGCGCGGCGGGGGCCGCGTCCGCACGCGTGCATGCCGGTCCGAGACGGGGCTCGAGGGGGGAGCGCTCGTGCTCGAATCGGACGAATCGGCCGGTCCCATCGGAGTTCCCTTCGCGACGCGTCGACGGACGCGACCCGGATCGTACCGGGGTGCCCGTTCGAGCGTCGGGCAACCCGCCGCCGACGCGGCTCGTACGATCGTCGTGTGGCGTTCGAGTTCCCCGACATCCATCCCGACCTCGCGGCCAAGGCCGCGCGACTGCCCTCGGGGCCGGGGATCTACCTCTTCAAGGACGCCGACGGGCACGCGCTCTACGTCGGGAAGGCGTCGGACCTGAAGTCGCGCGTGCGGACCTACCTCGCGGGGCGGGACTCGCGTCCGTTGGTCGCCCTCTTCCTGCGCCGCGCCGTGGACGTGGACTTCATCACGACGAAGTCGGCCGCCGAGGCGCTGATCCTCGAAAACGTCCGGATCAAGACCGACCGGCCTCCCTACAACCTGAGGTTGAAGGACGACAAGAACTACCTCGTCGTGCGCATCGACAAGACGCACGACTTTCCGAGGCTCCGGCTCGTGCGGCGCATCGCGCGCGATGGCGCGACGTACTTCGGCCCGTTCGCGAGCGCGAAGTCGGTGCGGCGCACGCTGACGTTCCTGCGCACGCTGTTCCCCGTCCGCTCCTGCTCGGATCGCGAGCTGCTCGAACGCGAGCGACCGTGCCTCTACCACCAGATCGGTCGTTGCGCCGCACCCTGTGTCGGCAAGGTCACGAAGGAAGCCTACGCCGAAAGCCTTGCGGGCACGCTCGCGGTGTTGCGCGGCCGGGACGACGGATTGGCCGCGCGGTTGCGCCGGGACATGGAGGTCGCGTCGGAGGCGCTCGAGTTCGAGCGGGCCGTGCTGCTGCGAGACCGCCTCGAGGCGCTCAACGACTCGGTTGCGCGACAGGAGGCCGTGTCGACCGATCTCGCCGATCGGGACGTGATCGCCGTCGCGACACGCGACGGCATCGCCGCGGTGGCCGTGCTGTTCGTCCGTGACGGGCACCTCCTGGCCGCGAGGTCGTACGTCCAGCGGACCAATCTGTCTTCGCGCGACGTGCTCACGGGATTCCTCGCGCAGTTCCATCCGGGCGGGAAGGTCGTGCCGCCGGAACTCCTCGTCGAGGCGGAGCCCGACGATCGCGAGGGATTGGAGCAGATGCTCTCGACGCTTCGGGGTTCGGCGGTCGCGATCCGCGTGCCGCAGCGGGGGCCCGCGGTCGAACTGATCGCACGCGCGAGAGAAAGTGCCGCGCAGGCGCTCGACGAGCAGGCGGTCGCCGCGAAGAGTGCGGCCGCGGGACTCGAAGCGCTCGCGAGCGTGCTCGGACTCGTCGCTCCGCCCGTGCGCATCGAGGGGTACGACCTCTCGCACACCTCGGGTCACGAACCGGTCGCCGCCATGTCGGTGCTCTCAAGTGGTGTGGCCGACCCGTCGTCCTATCGGCACTTCGCCGTGCGCGAGGCCGAAGGGGGCGACGACTACGGCGGCATGGAGGAGATCCTCCGCCGCCGTTTCGCGAAGGGGCAGGCGCTCGGACCGCTCCCCGATCTCGTGCTGATCGACGGGGGTGCCGGTCAGGTCGAGTCGGCGCTCGCGGCGATCCGTTCGCTCGGACTCGTGCCGCCTCCGCTCGTCGGTCTCGCCAAGGCGCGAAGCAGCGGGGGCGCCACGAGCGACGAGCGAATCGTCGTCCCGGGTCGGGAAGGGTTCCTCGTCCTTCCTCCGGACGATCCCGGCCTCAGGCTCCTCGTGCGCGTGCGCGACGAGGCACACCGGTTCGCCGGGCGCTATCAGAAGAAGCGCCGCAGCGTGGCGCTGACGGGCACGGCGCTCGACCACATCGCGGGGCTCGGCCCCAAGCGTCGCGTCGACCTGCTTCGCCGCTTCGGCTCGGTCGAAGGCATCCGCGCGCTCCCGATCGAGGATCTTTCGGCCGTACCCGGGATCGGCGAGCGAATCGCCCGCGAGATCCGCGAACGCCTGGACTTCTAAGTGCGGGTAGGCTCCCGCACCCCGAACGCCCTCGACCTGCGAACTCTCGAATGACGAAGTCTCCGTCGCTCCAACGCGGCAATCCCCGCGCCCTGTCCCTGCTCTGGCTGGCCGTCGTGCTGACGCTGCCGGGCATCGTGATGAAACTCTCCGGATTCGACCCTCACCACGGCCCGCTGACGGGTCTGTTCATGTTCGGGATGACCATCGTCGCGGCGGCGTTCCTCCTGACGTGGGCGGCGGAGACGGCCGAGGGCGACCTCGGGTCGGGGCTCGCGATCGTGATCCTGGCGCTCGTGACCGTCCTGCCCGAGTACGCGGTGGACGTGCTGCTCGCATGGAAGGCGGGCACCGACGAGAACGCGCGTCATCTGGCGCTCGGCAACATGACGGGCGCCAACCGGCTCCTGATCGGCATCGGGTGGCCGTTGGTCGCGCTGCTCGTGTGGTATCGCGAGGGACGAAAGGCGATCCACCTGCGTCGCGAACGCTCCGACGACATCGTGTGGCTCCTCGTGGCGACGCTCTACAGCTGCGCGATTCCGTTGAAGGGTACGCTCGCCTGGTACGACGCGCTGGTCCTCTTCACCATCTACGCGATCTACGTGAAGGGGTCGGCGTCGGACGACAAGACCCAGCACGATTCGGGCGAGCTGGTCGGACCGCCCCGTGTCATGACGACGTGGCCCAAGCGACGTCGACTGACGTGGACGGCGTGGATCTTCGCGTGGAGCGCGGGTGCGATTCTCGCCGCGGCCGAGCCGTTCGTCGAGTCGATCATGGCCGCCGGCGACCATCTCCACATCGACTCGTTCCTGCTGGCACAGTGGGTCGCCCCGCTGGCGTCCGAGGCGCCCGAGTTCGTGGTCGTGATCCTCCTGACCATGCGCGGTCGGTCCGAGCTGGGCCTGGGCGCGTTCATCTCGAGCAAGGTAAACCAGTGGACGCTGCTCGTCGGCGCGGTCCCGCTCGCCTACGGCCTCTCGCGCTGGAAGAACGGCTTCGGCTTCGAGACGATGCCGATCGACGCGAGCCAGGTCGAGGAACTCTGGCTGACCGCCACCCAGGGGCTCTATGCGGTCGCCGCGATCTCCGACCTCAACTTCTCCCTGCGCCAGGCGCTGACGATCCTCGGCCTGTTCATGATCCAGTTCGTAGGCAGCATCCTCGTCCACAGTTTCGGGGGCGCGGATGCGAAGCACACGCTGACGGTCTTCCACAACGGGCTCTCGATCCTGTACAGCGTGCTCGCGCTCTACAGTTTCTTCCATCAACGCGGCGATCTCCTCCAACGCTGGAAGGACTCCCGCGCGAAGGCGCGCCACCTGCCGTTGACGCCGATTCCCGATCGCGGAGGTGCCGGGGGACCCGACGAGAGCGACGCGTGAGCCTCCGGGGTCGCCTCGCCGTCGTCGCGATCCTCGCCGGCGCGTTCGGGCGAGCGTCGGCGACGGCGTCGGACGAGGGCCCCGTCGCCCCTCCGGCCGGACCGGACGGCGTCCCCTCCCCGAGCCCCACCCCCGTCCGCGAAGGGACCGCCGCCGAGCGCGGGTACCGTTGGTTGACGACGAAGGCGTACATTCCGCCGACGCTCGACCGCGGGACGCTCGATCAGCTGTGGACGGTCTGGCCCGAGGCCGAGCGCGCCGAGGCCGAGAAGGCGACCCCCGACGTGCGGCATCGGCTGGTGTTCGGCCGGTACGGATTCACGCCGCTCCCGTCCGATCCGGACAAACCGCTCCAATACGTCGAGGACGACCAGGGACGCCTTTCGATCTCCTGCCTCGCCTGCCACAGCGGCGCACTCGCGGGACGGCCGATTCCCGGGCTGCCCAACGCCAATTTCGCGTTTCAAAGCCTGGCCGACGACATCGTGACCTACCGGGCCCGCACGGGGACGAAGCCCCCGTCGGGGGCGCTGCTCCAGTTCCCGATCCCGCTCGGCGAGTCGATCGGCACGACCAACGCCGTCGTCTTCAGCGTGGCGCTCCTGACGTTTCGCGACAAGGATCTGAACCTCATCCTGCCGAAGAAGGCGCCGAAGTTCGTCCATCACGACCTCGATGCGCCGCCGTGGTGGAACGTCAGGAAACGCGACCGCCTCTACATCGACGGGTTCGCGAAGAAGGATCACCGCGCATTGATGCAGTTCCTGATGGTCCCGACCAACGCGGCCTCGCGCGTCAAGGGCTGGGAGACGGACTTCGGAGACGTGCTTGCCTACATCGAGTCGCTCAGGGCTCCGCGCTGGGACGAGGTGTTCGCGCGCGAACCCGCCGTGCTCGACTCGATCGACCGCGGACTCGTACCGAAGGGTCGCGCCGTGTTCGAGCGTGCGTGCGCGTCGTGCCACGGGACCTACGGCGAGACGCCGACCTACCCGGGCGCGGACGTGGCGATCGACGTGATCGGAACGGATCGCGTGCGCCACGACGCGACGACGTCCGAGGACCGGGCCCTCTACGGATCCTCGTGGTTCACGGGCTACGATCCCGCCACGGTTCATACTGATCCGAAGGGCTACGTGGCGCCGCCGCTCGATGGCGTGTTCGCGAGCGCGCCCTACTTCCACAACGGGTCGGTGCCGACGCTCTGGCACGTGCTCCATCCCGATGCGCGACCGAAGGCGTGGAAGAGGAAGCCCGGCGCGCCGTACGACGTCGAGCGGGTCGGGCTCGACGTGGCGACGAAGGATGCCGCGCCCGCGGGACTCGTCGATGGGCACGAGCGTCGAAGTTGGTTCGACACCACGCTCCGAGGCAAGAGCGCGGCGGGCCACCGGTTTCCCGACGCGCTGTCCGAGGACGAGAAGCGCGCGGTCCTCGAGTACTTGAAGACGCTCTGACCGGGGTTCGCTACGTGCGGTGCGCGATCGCCGGACCTTCGAATCTCGGGGGGAGGGGCGGCGCCGAAGCCGCCGGCTTCTTCGCCTTCTCCCAGTCGGCGAGGAACGCCGCGAGACCCTTGTCGGTCATGGGATGGGCGATCAACTGGTCGAGCAACTTCGGCGGGATCGTGCAGATGTGGGCGCCGAGTTTCGCCGCCTCGCGCACGTGCTCGGGGTGGCGCACGCTCGCCACGATGACTTCCGTCTTCAAGGTGGGATAGGCGCGGAAAATAGTCATGATGTCGGCGATCAACGCCATGCCCGATTGTCCGAGGTCGTCGAGGCGTCCGATGAAGGGGCTGACGAACGAGGCGCCGGCCTTGGCCGCGAGCAGCGCCTGATTCGCCGAGAAGCAGAGCGTCACGTTCGTGCGTACGCCCTTGGCCGCGAACGCACGCGTCGCGATCAGGCCCGCTTCGGTCAATGGCACCTTGACGACGACGTTGCGATGGATCGCGGCGAGTTTCGTGCCCTCGCGGAGCATGCCTTCGGAGTCGGTCGCCACGACCTCCGCCGAGACGGGTCCGTCGACGAACGAGCAGATCTCGCGGATCACCTCTTCGAAGACTCGACCGGACTTCGCGATGAGCGACGGGTTCGTGGTGACGCCGTCCACGACGCCCCACGGCACGTACTTGCGCAGGAGGTCGGTTTCGGCGGAATCGAGGAAGAGCTTCATGTCGGGCTCCGGGGCCCGCACGGTACTTCGACCGGGCGACGCCGACCGAAAAGCGTACGGGACCCACGTCCGGCGGTCGCCGGTCGGCCCGCGCCTACCCGCGAGGGTGATGCTCGCGATGCGTTCGCTTCAAGCGTTCGGAGTCCACATGGGTGTAGATCTCGGTGGTCGCGACGTTGGCGTGGCCGAGCATCTCCTGAACCGCGCGAAGATCGGCGCCTCCCGAAAGGAGGTGCGTCGCGAAACTGTGGCGAAGCACGTGGGGGGACTTGGGACCCGTGATCCCCGCGATCGCGGCCCGATCGCCGAGGATGCGATACATGCGGTGGCGATCGATCCGCTTTCCCGTGCGGGTCAGAAACAGGCGACTCGTCGCGATCTTCACGAGCCGGGGTCGCCCGTCTTCGAGGTAGGAGCGGACGGTGTCCCGGGCCGGCACGCCGAGGGGAACCCAGCGCTCCTTGCGTCCCTTGCCCACGCAGCGAACGACGCATTCCTCGAGACGAACATCCTCGACGTTCCAATCGCACGCCTCGGAGACGCGGGCGCCGGTTGCGTACAGGCACTCGAGGATCGCCCGATCGCGAAGCGCGAAGGCCGTCGCGTCACCGCGGGCGTCGACCTGCTCGAGAATTCGGCCTACGGCCGACTTCGAGAGCACCTTCGGCAGAGTCTTCGCCCGGCGCGAAAGCGGGAGTCCCGCGGTCGGATCGCGATCGACGGGCACGACGGTCCGGGCGAACCGGTGGAAACTTCGGAAGGCAGCAAGCCGCCGGGCGATGGACGCCGATGCGCGCCCCGACTCGCGCTCCGCGTGGAGCCAGCGGAAGAGGCCCTCGCGCGTGACATGGCGGATTGACGTTCTCTCGGTACCTGGCAGCGCGTCGAACACGGCTCGCACGTCGCGGCGGTACGCGTCGATCGTGTGGGGGGACGCGCCCACTTCGACACGAAGGTGGTCGACGAACGCCTCGATCAGGTCGGGAGGGGTAGGTTCCACGGTTTCGTCCGCGCCACGGCGCTCGGCTTCGGCGGTCGGTCGGGCTCCCCGGGGAGAGAGGGTCTCGGTGGCACGTGGCGGCGAACGAAGAGAACGGAGCGGCGCTGCTCCGTTCGTACGGTTGAACCGGTCCCCGACTGAATCCGAAAGCGGGCGGCGTCCTAGGAGCCTGTCGGAGGAACCTCGTCGCGAGCCCGCCGAGACCGAAGCGAGGCCGAAGAGCACAGGCCGAAACACCCGAGGCGGGTTCCCATCCCTTCGCAGGGTGTTTCGGCCGAGCAATTCGGCCGTAGCGAGAGGATCGTCGGGCGCAGCAGAGGAATCCTCCGACAGGCTCCTAGGCCCGTACGCGTCAAATCGTGTTCGTTGCGCCGAGTCTGCGGTCCGAGTATTCTCCCGTCGCGAACCCTGCCGTCTGGGTTCGGGGTGACATCCGTCCGACGCGACAATTCCCGATGACGAAGCCCAAAAAAATCGTAAGTCCTTCGGAGAAAAAGACTTCCGTCCCGAGTGTCGTGTCGAAGCCAGCAGGTGGCGGGACTCAAGTCCCGAAGACTTCCTCGCCTCACGCAGGTGCTCGGAGTGGGGTAGCCGGTGGCCGCAACGGCGCCGAGCAGAGGCCGGTGAAG
>JANNRO010000560.1:0-14103 GCA_031401505.1 Planctomycetia bacterium | reverse complement strand
GAAACGCCCTGCGAAGGGATAGGAACCCGCCTCGGGCGTTTCGGCCTGTGCTCTTCGGCCTCGCTTCGGTCTCGTCGGGCTCGCGACGAGCTTTCTCCGACAGGTTCCTAGGTCGCCGTCTCGGAGCCGGAGTTCCTACGCTCCGCAGGCCGGGAGGAGTCGTGTGAGGATCTCGCGCGCGACACGCTCCAGGTCGGACGCGTCTTTCGGAATGTCGCGCGACCTAAGGCCTGATGAGCGTGCGCTCGAACGCGCGACGGGGCCGAAGATCCCGAGGCGGAGCCTGCCGAGCGTCGCCTCGGCACCTCGCGAACGTCGCTTCCAACCTGACATGGCGGACTCCGGCGAAGTCCGGCACGGCGCCGAACCTTGCACCTTGGATGCCTCGATCCGGTGTCAGGGTCCTGCGTGCGCCCCATTCCAGCCATCGTCCCTCAGTCGCGCGGTGCGAGGACTTTCTCGATCACCTTCTTGAGTCCCGCCGCCGCGAGCCCGGCGGGCAGCAGCGCCGCGCCGCGCACGAGTTTGGCGATGAGGTGGACCTGCTTGGACTCGGTGGGTCGGCGAGCGTCGGTCAGCACCTGTGCCACGTCATCGAGGAGCCCCGCCGCTTCACGCAGGATGCGCTTCAATCGCGGCGGGTCGTTGCGCAGGTAGTCCACGCATGCGTTGGCCGCGGCCTCCCTGTCCGATCCCCGCGTAGGCTTGGCCATTGATCGATGCTCCGACCGCGGTCGCGACGACCGGGTGTCGGCGGCACTCTACGCAGGTCCGAGTGCATTTCTGCAGCCTGACCGCGCGCCCGATCCTGCGAATCGTTCTCAGGACCGCGACTCTTCCTGGCGTTCCTTGTTGCGAAATCGCACGTCCCTTCGTCGTTCGACGGTCTCGTGGATCGATCGACGCGCGTCGGACTCGGCAAAACGACCCGCCCGATCGATGATGACTCGGCGGTCAACCACGTCCATTCGGAGCGCTCGATGAACCTCTCTCTCCGTGCGCGGGCAACGCTTTCGTGCCTGTGGATGCTGACGCTTGCGGCGTGCGGCGGACCGGAGAAGACCACGCCCGGGGCGTCCGACGCGTCTGGCGTGACGTACGAGAACGGCGTACGCGCACTGATCGCGAAGCGCTGTGCGACCTGCCACGGATCTTCGTCGCCCACGATGGCCGAGTTCGACAAGGACAAGCAGCGCTTCAAGGACAAGAAGATGGGGCCGCGGTACGACACGTATGAGAACTTGATGGTCGTCGTCAACGGGAGCGACACCGGGGCATTCATGCGCCGACTCGACGATGGGACGGCCACGAACGATGGCAAACCCGGCAACATGCACACGCACCTCGGCGGTGACGACGCCGAGCGCGCGGCCAATCTGGCGCTCTTGAAGCGCTGGATCGGTGGCTGGACGCTGAAGCGGACGGCTGACATCTCGGCGGCGGAACGGGCCGCGATCCTCGCGCCGCGGGACTGAACGGCCCCGGAACGGCCGGAGGCTGATTCCGCGCGGGGATCCGGGGCGAAAGCCCCGGGTGACGGGTACCCTTGCCCGTTCACGTCGTCGCTCGGGAGGGTTGCACCATGGCCAGTTCGTCCGAATCGAGTCCGGGGCCCGCGTCCGGCGCCAAGACCGGGATCGTTCTCGCGATTCTCGTCGTGGTGGCCGTAGCGGTGTTTCTCGTGACGGGTCGCGGCTTCGGCCCGAAGCCCGACGCGCCGTCGGGAGGCGGATTGGCTGCCGAGGCGCCGCCCGCGATCGACCTCGACGCGCAGCCCCCGCTCGCCGAGGAACTCGCGAACGTCGATCCCGGGCTCGCCTCGGCGTTCGACGCCGCGGGTTCGGGCGACGTCACCGTGCGGCTCCTGACCTACAAGGATCGGACACCGCTGGTGGGCCAGGTGGTCAAGTTGTCCAACGCGCGCGGCGACAGCGTCGAGCGGCTGACGGGCGAGAACGGCCGCGTGCTGTTCGCCGCCGTGCATGCGGGGCGCGACTGGATCCTGAACGTCGAAGGCAAGGGCTTCGCGCCCGTCGAGATGAAGGGCGTCGTCGTCAAATCGAGAGGGACGACCGATCTGCTCGATCTGCTCCTCGGGGCGCAGGCGGTGCTGCGCGGTCGCGTGCTCGACGGCAAGGGTCAGCCCATCCCCGGTGCCGCCGTCTCGGCCTACGTCGGTGGAACCCTCGACATGTCGTCGGGGATCATCGTCGCGATGACCCAGAGCGCGTTGACGTTCCCGACGCCGACGGAAGAGGTCAAGACCGACGAGCGAGGCCAATTCACCCTCGGCACGTTGACTCCCGGCGCGTCGTACGAATTGAAGACCAAGCGTTCGGGGTACGCGTTCAGCGTCCAGACGAATCTCGTCGTCTCGCCGGAAAAGACGTCGGGGCAATTGACGATCATCCTCCAGCCGTCGGCGACGCTCAAGGGCAAGGTCGTCGACGAAGAGGGACGTCCGGTCGCCGACGCCGCGGTCATCGCGCTCGAAGACGCGGGCGCGATGGGGGGCTTCGGGCGCGGCGGGGCGGGACTGGGCACGATGAAGAAGGATTTCACGCGCTCCAAGGCGGACGGGACGTTCGTTCTCGACACGCTCAATCGCAATCAGGCGTACCGCTTCGGCGTCTCCGCGGCATCTCGCGCGCCGGTCTTCGACTCCCAGCCGACGACGATGGACGCCGACCTGACGCGGGACTTCACCCTGGTCAGGGGCGGGTCGCTCGCAGGCAAGGTCACCGACGCGCAGACGGGCGCGCCCATCGAAGGCGCACGCGTCGTCGCGATCGTCGGCAACATGGCGATGATGGGACCGCGCATGGGTCGGACTCCCGGCGGTGCGGGTGGGGGCGGCGGGGGAGGGGGCGCCGGTCCCACCGCCGACTCGTCCGCTTCCACGCAGATCGCGCTGACGGCGGCGGACGGCACCTTCAGGCTCGACGGCCTGCGCCCCGGATCGGTCGCCATCGGCCAGGTCAGGGCGGCGGGTTACGCCGACAAGACCGACACCGCCTTCATGGGCGGCACCGGCTGGGGCGAAGTGAAGGCCGGCGAGACATTGACCGTCGATTTGAAGCTCGAGGCGGGCGGCAGCGTGATCGGCAAGGTGCTGGCCGTCGGCCCGGACGGCTCGAAGTCGCCCGTCGCGGGCGCCCAGGTCGCGGTGCTGACGATGATGAGCGGCATGACGGGCTACCCGACGGCGGTGTCGGGCGAAGACGGCTCGTTCCGCGTGGACGGCGTGCGCCCGGGGCGCGTGTCGATCGTCGCGTCGGCGCCGCGCTACGTGGTACCCAATCCGACGGACGAGGCGGCCCAATTGACCGTTCCCGACGCGGGCGGCATCGTCGAGCGGGACGTGATCCTGTCGTCCGCCGGCGCCGTCGAGGGCATCGTGACCAATTCGAAGGGCGTGCCCGTCCCCGGTGCGCGGGTTCGTGCGACCGCGTCGATTTCGATCGCGGGAATGGCGGGCGGTCGCGGGGGCCCCGGCGGACGCGGCATGATGGGCGGCATCATGCGTTCGCTGATGCCCAACGGGACCGGCGGCACGGTGCTGACCGACGGCGACGGCCGCTATCGTGTCGAGACCGTCGCGGCCGACGAGAAAATGATCGTCATCGGGGAGAGCGACGAATACGTGGCAAGTGAGAGCGAGGCGTTCACGGTCAAGGCGGGCGAGACGGCCAAGGCCGACCTCGTGATGCAGGGCGGCGGCACGATCCGGGGGCGCGTCATCGACGATCACGGGGGCGTGGTCTCGGGTGCGAAGTTGCGCATCGGGCATCTCGACGCCGACTCCGACGCCCAGCGCGATCTGGCCGGTTTCCGTGCCGACGTGCTGCTCGAGCAGCGGTTCGTGTCGAGCGGAGTCGACGGCTGGTTCGAGATCGACAAGATCAAGCCGGGTCGCACGCTGTTGAAGGTCGAGCGCGAAGGCTACGTCGTGCATTACCGCCGCGACCTGACGATCCAGCCCGATCAGGTGCTCGAGAATCACGTCGTCACGCTCACCAAGGGCGAGACGATCTCCGGAGTCGTCAAGGGCGAGGACGGCAAGCAGGTCGCGGGCGCGATGGTCGCCGTGACGAAGCAGCAGAATCCGACGGGCATGGGGGGAAGTCCCACGCCGGTCGCGAGCACCGGTGACGACGGAGCGGTCGAGCCGTCGATGAATTCGCGCACCGACGCGCAGGGCCGCTTCACGATCGAGAACGTCGCGCCCGGTTCGGGGTACACGGTCGTCGTCTGGTTCGCGATGGGCTACAAGGGCTACAGCATCAACAGCGACGCGAAGGCCATCGTGCGGGGCGTGTCCTCCAACACGCGCGACGTGGAGTTCACGCTCGACAAGCAGGATCCGGCGGCGGCCGGCGCCTTCCCGTTCCCGGGAGCCGGCGGCGGGGGCCCGCGTCCGACGATGCCGATTCCGGTGCCGACCCCCGGAATGGGAACGGGGACTCCGACGATCCCGGGCACGGGCATGGGCGGCGTTCCGCCGACCCTGCCCGGCATGAACTGAGCCGTCGTGCGCGATCCGACGCGCGGGTCGGCTCCTATTGGCAACCCGGAGTCGGCTCGAAGATGACCCGACGCGGACGGATTCAGGTCGCGCTGGTCGCGCTCTTCGCCGCGGTCGGCGGGTTCATCGGCATCGGGGGCGCCACCCGATGGGGATTCTTCGTCGGCGAACGAGGCGGTGTTTCGGACGACGGCCACGCGCCCGGCGCCATCGATCTCCGAACCGATCTCGACACCGAGGCACGCGAGGAAGCCTCGCGCTTGCGTGGGTTCCCCGGATTGTCTCGAGAGCGGCGCGGCACCGGATCGGTGACGGGACTCGTGTCCCTTTACGTGGTCGGTGTGGGCGAGAAGCCGTTGGCCTCGATCGACGTGGACATCGCGGGACTCGACGGCGCGCGCAAGGTGACGTCCTCGACCACGACGGCCGACGACGGCACGTTCTCGCTCGCGCCGCTGCCGTCGCTCGCAGGCTACGTGCTCCGGGTGCGGGCCGTTGGTCGCAAGGACTTGATCGTCCACGGGGTCGCCGTCTCCGACGGTCGCGCGACCGACGTCGGCCATTTGGTCTTCGGTGCACCCACCGTGCTCGCGGGGTCGGCCGGCGACGCGCTCGGGCGCCCGGTAGCCAAAGCCCACGTCTCGATCGAGCGCGACGTGACGCGCGGGGGCGGGATGGACATGATGCGAGCGCTGCGCGACATCGCGAGCGCGCCGGGACCCATGGCCGACGGTCGCACCGACGCCGACGGCCGCTTCCTCGTGAAGGGTCTGCCTCCCGGTCGCTACCTCGTTCGTGTGGAGCGTGCGGGTTATGCAACGGCGTTCGTCGGCGGCGTACTCGTGACGGCCGACGGCGAGTCGCCCGACGTCAAGGCGGTCCTCGACAGGGGCTCGGGCTTCGAGGGGCGCATTCTCGACGCCGCGGGTCGCGGGTTGGCCGGCGCCGTCATCGTCGCCGTGCCGCTCAAGAACGAGAACCTCGACCACTTCGACCGCCACGAGACCCGAGCCTTGGACGAGGGCCGCTATCGTCTCGACACGCTCGTCGACGGCGTTTCGTACTTCCTGGACGCCCACTTCGACGGCCACGCGCCGACGGGCCGCATCGTGAAGACGCAGGGCGTCTTGCCGCTCGACGTCACGTTGGTCGCCGGAGGTCGCATCGAGGGCGTCGTCACCGACGTCAAGACCGGTGCCCCTGTCCCATCGGCGGAGGTGCTGGCCGTGACGGGGTTCGTCGGCGCGGGTACGTCGCCGTTGTCGACCGTCGCCGACGGGAATGGCCGATATGTCTTTGCAAACGTGCTCCCGGGGCCGTTGCTCCTGCTCGAGTGTCGAGCGAAGGGCTACGCGGCGGCGACGCAGGGCTTCGACGCGAAGGCGCCGCGACTCGTGCGGGCCGGCGAGACGACGCCGCTCGACGTCTCGATGACACCCGGCGGCCGGATCACGGGCTCCGTGCGCGGCGACGACGGGCGCGTGCTGGCGTACGTCTCGGTCGTCGCGGCGGTGCCCGGGAACCGATGGGCGGGCGAGACGGCGGTATTGACCGATGCGGGAGGCCGCTACCTGATCGAGGGGCTGCGCCCCGACACCTACGCGCTGGCGGTGACCGCGCCCGGCTATGCGTCGCCGATCGACGACGCGGAATCGACGGTCGCGGTCAAGGCCGACGGGACCGACTTGACGCGCGATTTCGTCCTCGTGTCGGGCGGCGTCGTCACGGGTGTCGTGACGAGCGCCGAGGGCGCCGTTGCCTCACGGGCGCGCGTGGCGATCTTCGCCAACGATGCGCGACGCTACGGTTCGCGCGTGCGCGATCTGGAAGCGACGTCCGACGCGAAGGGCGTCTATCGCATCGTCGGCGTGCCGCCGAAGGTGGACCTCCATGCCGAGGCGTCGGTCGACGACGCGGTCAAGACGTTCACGGCTCCGTTTCAGGCGAAGGCGGGCGACGTGACGATGCTCGACATCCGGTTGAAGAAGGGTTCGCGCATCCTCGGCCGGGTCGTCGACATGGGGGGGCGATCGATACCGCGGGCCCGCGTCCGCTTCGGGCATCTGAATCCCGAGGACGTCGGCAAGGCGGGCAACACCTACCGCGCCGACGAGTTCCTGACGGCGCGCGTGTTCACGGTGGACGACGGCGGCAACTTCGTCTGTGATCGCGTGCCACCGGGTACGACGCTCTTGAAAGTGGATGCCGATGGCTACAGCGCGTGGTTTCGGCGTGATCTGACCGTACCCGAAGAGGGTGATCTTTCCGGGATCACGGCGACGCTCGAAGGTGCCACGACGATCCGCGGGCGCGTGCTCGATGCGGTGACGGGCGCCCCGATCGGCGGTGCGTGGGTCTACGCCGAGCGGCGCGACGACGAGGGGGCGCCGAAAGACGAGGGCCGGGTGCGCACGCTGGTCTCGGCAGAGTCGAAGCCCGACGGGACCTACGTGCTCGAGAAGGCGCCGCCGTCGGCGGTCAACGTGATCGTCTGGTTGGCGCTCGGCTACACGACGTCCGACCGCGACCCGACGTGCCGCCGAGACGGCGTGATCGGGGGCGCGGCGGGGATCGACTTCAAGCTGGTTCCCATGACGCAGCCTCCGCCGTCGAAGTGAGGCCGCGCGGGAACTCGGGATGTCGACCGAACGGGCGCTGGTCACGCCATTCTTGCATAGCGGGGCCGCATGGAGCGACGGAGGAATTGGCGGCCAACCGGCCGCCGTGAACCGGTTCGGGGCTCGCAGGCTTCCGCCAGCGACCTCGAGACGGGGTCAATGGCCCGCAGGCGCGCCGGTCGTGGTCATGGGCACTTCGGTAACCGCGCCCGTGTCGAGGTCGTAGACCGCCGCGCGAACGGCGACGTGGTGCTTGTGCGCGGCCTCCTTCAGGATCTCGCTCGCGGCCAGCGCCTCGGCGTTCAATCGTGCGTTGGTCGCGATCGTGCGGTCGAGGTGAACGTCCTTCGAGTCTGCGCCGGCCGGCGTCGCGTCGATGGCGGGCTTGATGCGGGCGAGGAGTGCCGGGAGGTGGCCTGGCGCGTCGCCGCCCGCGATCGCGGCCGTCACGGCGCCGCAGCGCTCGTGGCCGAGCACGACGACCAACTTGACGCCGAGATGCTCGACCGCGTACTCGATCGACGCGTCGACCTCGGGCGTCGACACGTTGCCCGCGACACGGACGACGAATAGATCGCCGAGTCCTTGGTCGAACAGCACCTCGGGCGGGACGCGCGAGTCGGCGCATGCGAGCACGGCCACCTTCGGGGACTGCGTCGTCGCGACGGCCCCGCGCCGTGCCGGATCCCGGCGGGGGTTCGTCGAGACACCGTTGCGATAGCGGGAGTTGCCCTCCATCAAGGCGGCCCACAGTGCGCCCGTGTCGTCGGAGTCGAGTGCCGGCGCCGTCGCGGCCGGGCTCGGCGCCGCGCGCTCGTAGCGATCGCCCTGCGCCATGACCGGAATCTCGTGCGTTGGCGCGTGCGCGGGCCGGCACGGCGGCGGGCAGCACCGGCGGTTGCTGCAGGCGACCAACGCGGGAAGAATGGTGAGCAGACCGGCGGAAATCATGAGACGACGCATGGTGGATCCTCGGGACGACGACCGTCCGTGGTTCATAACTGCCGTTCCGCCCCGGGGCAATCGCCGAGTCGCCGCGCACCTCTTCCCACGCCGGCCCCGCTCGGGGCGGAGGAGCGTCCCCCGCCGCACAGACATCCCTCGTTGACCGAGATCGCGTCGTGGCGGACAGGCTCCGATGCGGGAAGCGAGTTTCACGTCGACCGGGCCGCGCGGATGAACGGGCACGCGCGGTCCCTATGCCCGTTCTCCCCGCGGCCCGCATCCCCGAACCGCCTATCTCCAGTCGACGCCGCGCAGACGGGGTCGGTGGAGTGCCCCAGCGCGATCAAGGCCCGCCCGAATTCAGTCGAAGGTGATCGGGCACCCCTCCGCCGAAAAATCCGTCCGTGACCCGCCACCAGCACGCCTGTGTCACGATTTCGACCGTCGTGGGACTTGCGGTGCTCGGGTTTCTCGTCGACCGTCGCCTTGTCGTCGGGTCGACTCCCTCGCAACGATCGGACGTCGGCCCCGAAGGAACCGAGATGGCCACGTGCCGTCACGCCGCTGACGAAGCCCTCGCCACGGACGGGAGTTCCGCTCGCGTTACATCGTTCAACTGGCGCGAAGTGAGCAGAGTCTATCGCGTGGTCATGCTGATGGCGGACGGATCGGGTATCGCCGATGCGCCGCGACGGTGTGAAGTGGTACGCGACGCCGTACGGCGTGCCAGCGACGGGAAGCGCGAGGCCGAGATTTCCATGCTGATTCTTGAAGGGGAGGCAACTCGTCCCCGGTGACGGCGCGCGCTGGCCGCGGCGACTGGACAAATTGCCGGCGATTCGGATGTGCGTCGTCCGGAATACCGGGAATACCGAGGCAGGCACATTCTCTTCAACTCGCTTGCCAGTCAGTGCTGTCACCGACTGCCAACCAGACGCCGGCTCCCGTGACTTGCCGGTCCGTTCGAGATGTGCACTCCTCCGACGTGTCTGGCGCCAACGTCATGAGTCGAGGAATTGAGTTGAGGCAAACGTGCCCGCCTCCGTGTTTCCTCCGGAGTCAACCGGATAGGCCTCTTCCGCATCTCGTGTTTTCCGTACCTCTTTCCGTGCTTCCTCTACTTCTCGGTCGGCGTGGCGGTCGGTTTCGACTCGGCTCGCTTGGCGTCGACGGAGAATACGGCGGAGAATACGGAGCCGGGCACGTTTTCTTCAACATTGCGACGTGCACGTAGCGCGGCGCACCGCGCGATGCGGAGTCTGCTGCTTTGACTCGACGTTCTTGCCAGATGTCACGAAGTGGAAGAAAACGTGCCGGACTCGGTACGACTTCCGCGGCAGGGTGGGACGCCGAACCGGGACTTGCAGCGGCTACGACGGGCGAGAGCGACGCATGCGTCGGCGAAGCCTCCTCCACAACGACGCCCGACGTCGCTCCCGGCGATCGGCGTGTGCGACACGACGCTTGAGGATCGAGGCGAGATCGGTGCGGCCGGCGGCCGCGAGGCCGGCGACCAACGCGCTCGAAAACACGCCTTGGGGGTCGCTGGCGGGCGAGTAATCGCGGAGATCGGCGATGGAGACGTCCCGCCGCGGGAACGTCGCGGCCGAGCCGAGCCGGCCGACGACGAGAAGCCCCAACATCGTGCGGAGGCACTTCTCGCAGCGACCACAATTGACGACGCCCGGCGGCAGCGGCTCTTCCATGAGGCATACCTGGAGAATCTCGAGCGCCTCGTCCCATGTGCCGACGACGTCGAGCTTCTCCTGGCGCAGGCGCCACGGCTCGCCGTGGTGGACCTCGACGGCTCCCGACGAGAAGCACGGGTCCACCAACGGATGCGACGAGTACTTCGCCTGATGAACCCCGTACCCGTTGGACGCGATCCACACGTCGCTGATGCGGCGATTGAAGGCGTGCGCCATCGAGATCGTCGCGGGCCCGAATCCGAGGTACTTGAACGTGTGCCAGTCAGGGTGGAGCGTGCGCGCGTTCGTCCGCAACGGGACAAGGGTCAGGCCGGTCGCGGCCGCGAACGGGGTCATTCGCGCGAATTGCTCGCGCCACGCGCGGAGCCGCTCGGGGTTGGGCGTCTGTCCGTCGAAGTCGAACGAGTGGAGCCCGAACGCAAAGAGCCCGTCGACGATCGCCCCCGGGTGGTCCAAGGGGAACGCGCGGCGGTTCGCTCGCAGCATCGAGAGGCTGTCGACGCCGCCCGAAAAGTACGCCGCCGTCCGCCGCGGCACTCGGGGCCACGCGGGCAGGGTCGCAGCGGAGGCCTCGATCGGGACGGGACGGTAGTTCGCATCCCAGTGGTGGAACACGCGAAGGGACTGCTCGAAGCCGTCGAGAAACCGCGGGCAAACGGGTACGTCGATCCGCACCCGAGGCTCCCCGTAGCGGATGGCGACCGGCGCCGCCGCAAGCAGGAAGAGTTCGGGCGAGGGGTCGAAGTCGGCCGCGAACGCATCGTCCGTTTCGTACCAGAGGGTGTCCGGTCCGTCGTAGCGACCCTCGCCGATCAGCCGGGCGGAGACCCTTCGCCCTCCCGGTACGTCGGCGCTCGTGATCGACTCGATTCTCATCGGCGGCGTCCACCCATCGAGGGTTCGTCGCGGGATACCGCCGTCATGAGGTCGACGCCGCAAGCAGCCGTTCCTTCAGATCGTCCTTGCGTTCACCACGCAGGAAGATCCGGCCCCACAACTCGAGGCTCACGACGGCGAATCGCGTGAGGGGCTGCGCTTCGAGCCTCGGCACCAGTTCGGCTTCGGCCGCGCGGGTCCAGCGGAAAATCTCGGACGTCGCCCCGCCGCGCAGGAGCGCGGTCGTGCCGCGGTGCTGGCTTGCGGGGACGGGGAAGCCCTGTTTCTTCGCGTAGACCACGGAGCGGGGGAGCCACCGCTCGGCGACGCGCTTCAAGACCCACTTGCAGGTCCGGCCGCGGAGTTTCGCGGCCAATGGAAGGTGGAGCCCGACGTCGGCGACCCGGTTCGACACGAACGGGACGCGGGCCTCGACCGACGCAGCCATCGACATGCGGTCGTGGCGAAGCAGGATCGATCCGAGGTGGCGGCGCAGCGCGTCCATCCCGTGAGCGAGGAACGCCCGGTCCGCCGCCGGTTCGATCCGAGCCAACTGTCGCATCAGGGCGTGCGCACGGCTCTCCTCGACGGGCTGCATCGCGATCTGGTAGCGCGCGTGGCTCTCCGGCTCGCTCCGGATGGACTGGTAGCGGAACGGCGTCTCTTCGAGCCGGCGGCGCAGGGCGCGCCGAGATCTCACCCACCGAGTCCAGGGGTTCTCTGCGCGCCGCCAGATCTCGCGGGTGCGCCGCAAGAAGTCGTAGCCACCGAACATCTCGTCGGAGCCCTCTCCCGTGAGCGCCACGACGATTCCGTCGGCGCGGGCGGCCCGCGACATCAGGAGCGAGGCGACGTGGCTCTCGTGCGCACAGGGGTGCTCTTCGCGCTCGACGGCGTCGGGCCACGCGCGCAGCATCGCGTCGGCGTCCATCCGGACCACGCGCAGGTCGACTTTCAGATGACGGGCGATCGCCGCGGCGACCGGCGTCTCGCTCGACGGATCGCACGTGTCGACCGTATAGGCGACGAGGTCATCGCGCACCTCTTTCGCAATCGCAGCGACGAGATTCGAGTCCACGCCACCGCTGACGAACGCCGCGACGGGGACGTCGCTTGCGAGGTGGGACCGAACGGCTCCCTCGACGGCCTCGAAGACACGCGCTTCCCACGCGTCAACCGACTCCGAAGCCGCGGCGACGATGCGAGCCGGGTCGACCTCGGCGAGCAGGTCGGCGAAGACCCGACGGTCCACGCCCCCGGCGGTCACGCGCCAGGCTTCCCCGGGCGGCACGTTCTCGACGCCCTCGAAGGGAGGCTGCAAGGGATCGGACAGCCACGGAACGATGCGGCGTGCGAGCACCAGCGCATCCGGGCGCCGCGCGACCCCCGGCAGGGCCCGAAGCGCTCGCACTTCCGAGCCGAACGCGACGAAGCCCGGCTCGATCGCGACGTGGAGGGGCTTGGTGCCGAATCGGTCGCGGACGAGCCAGAGCGCCTGCTCGCGTGCGTCCCACCAGGCGAAGGCGAACATCCCGTCGAATCGACGCGATGCCCGCTCGACGCCCCAACGGGCGACGGCGTGCATCACCACCTCGGCGTCGCCGTGACCGCGAAACGTGACGCCGTCCCGCACGAGGTCCGCCCGCAACTCGGCATCGTTGTAGACCTCGCCGTTGTAGACGAGGACGCCCGCGCCGCCGGGAGCGACCATCGGCTGGGCGGCGGCCTCCGAGCGGTCCCGAATCGCAAGCCTCACGTGACCGAGCGCCACGGGGCCGTCGGCAAAGGCGCCCATCCCGTCGGGGCCCCGATGCTGCATCGACGACGCCATCCGGACGGCGTCGTCACGGGAGGCGGTGCTGTGGTCGCGTCGGAGAAGGCCGGCGATGCCGCACATGGGGAAGGTCCGGCCTCGGGAGTGGGGCGGGATGATATCCCGCACTCGTCGGGCGGACGCCCTCTCCGTACTTCGATCCCGAAGTTGAAGAAGATGTGGCTCGGTATCTTCCAACCAGCCGCCGGTTTCCGTGATTTGCCGGTCCGCTCGAGGAGTGAAACGTTCCGACCTGCCTGGAGCCAACCTCAGGAGTCGAGGTGCGGAGTGGACGCAATCGTGCCCGCCGAGCGCGGTTACTTCTTGACGTTCACCTTCGCCATCGACTCTTTCCACGCGATCTCGAGTTCGACCATGTCCACGCCGTCGAACGCGGCGCGCAACGCCTTGTTGAGCACGCGGTCCGACGTGGAGTACTTCGGACCCGCCATCGCCACGCCCGCCTCCGGCGGCTCCGTCGGTTCCACGGGAGCGGGCGGAGTCGGTGCGGGAGCGGGACCCGCGGGCGGCGCCGGCGGTGGTGCCGGAGGTGCGGGAGGTGGCGCGGGCGGAGTTGCGGGCGGAGCGTCCGTCGGCGGAACGGCGGGACCAGGCAACGGTGTCGGCTCGACGGTCGGGCCCGTGGGCGTTGCAGGGACCGGCGCGGCGGGCGGTGTCGGCGTAGCTGGTTGAGGAACGGGATTGACCGTTGGGCCCGGCGGTGTCGCAGGTGGCGGTCCCGGTAGAGGAACCGGATCGACGGTTGGTCCGGGAGGGGTCCCGGGAACGGCGGGCGGCTGTGTGGGCGGCGGCGTAGGCGTCGGTGGACTCGGAGCACCCGGTACGGACGGACCGGCCGGCGCGGGCGGCACCTTCGGATCGCTCGGCGTCGTCGGTTTGACCTTCGCCTTCGCGGCGGCGAGCGCTTCCTCTTCCTCGGCTTTCTTGACCTCCGCTTTCAGCGTGTCGAAGTAGGTCGAGAGGATCTTGCCCCACTTCGCGTTCCACTTGGCGTTCTTGGGCACGATCTCGCGGAGGAAGTAGACGAGACCCCACCCCTGCGCGTACGAGACGCTCGGATAGGAGTAGTACTCGCGCTGGTCCATCTCCACCAGCTGGGCGAGCGGGGAATAGCCCCTGTTCGATCGGTCCCACTTGCGGACCATCGCCCCGCCCATCTGCATGACGTCGAATTCGCAGGGCCCCGCCGTCAGCGCGGCGCGAAGCACCGGCACGCGCCACGCGAAGGGGCGGATCACGAACTTCTTGTCGATATAGCGGGCGCCCGCGTAGTAGTCGCCGTGGCCCTCGTTGAACCACGAGTGCGGCGCCACCTTGCCGACGCTGTAGTAGATGTACTGGTGGAACGCCTCGTGATAGAGGACGGCCAACGTGTTGTCGTCGGCCTCACGTTTGGGGCTCGCGTCGTAGAAAACCAACTCCTCGCTGTCGTCGTTCCAGTAGCCGGCGCTGCCGGGCGGCCCGCCGTAGTGGTGGTACTCGGCGACGCCGCCGCACAGCCGCACGATCGACACCGCGTCGACGGGCTTGGACGGCGGAAACTGCACCTCGTAGACCTGCGCTCGGATCGCCTCGATGCGCTCCGCCATCATGCGC
>JANNRO010000559.1:0-1775 GCA_031401505.1 Planctomycetia bacterium | reverse complement strand
CCGCCCCCGCGCCCCCCCACCCGTGGCACTTGTCGTCGCTCGGGGGCCCCGCCCCCTATTCGGAGGCGGGGCCGGCGTCCGCCGACGCCGTCTACGAACGGGCCGACGACGGCATCCCTCGTCCCGGCGAGCGCGTGAGTCACCCGTTCTTCGGCGAGGGCGCGTTGGTCTCCTCGTCGGGTAGCGGAGTCTCGCTGCGCGTCACCGTCGATTTCGACGCGGTCGGCACGAAGACGATCCTCTGGTCCTATGCGCGATTGTCGCGCGCGACGAGCGGCCCTCGCTCCGGGAGCCACGACGCATGAGTCCCTATCTCCTTCTCGACGGCCCGGGCGGGCAGACGAAGTACGCGCTCGAGACGAGCCCCGTGATCCTCGGGCGTGCGGCCGACGCGGGCATCCGCATCGACGATCGCAGCCTCTCGAACCAGCATTGCCGGTTGGAGCAGGTGCCCGGCGGCTGGAAGGTCGTCGATCTCGAATCGCGCAACGGGACGTTCGTCAACGACGTGCTCGTGGCGCAGCGGCGGCTCGAGGACGGCGACACGCTGCGCGCGGGCCGCCTCGCGTTCCGCTACGTCGTCACCGACGAGCCGCTCGAGGAGGCGCCGGCCGTGGAGGCGCTGGTCGAGAAGATCCATCGCAAGTCGGGCGCGGCGGGGGTCAAGCGCGCGGCGCGCGCGTTCTCGGAGGCGGCGACCAAGCGCGGCGTCGCCGGACTCGTCGTTTCCGGCGCCGAACTCGCAGGGGCGGCGCGGCTCCAGTCGGTGGCCGCCGCCATGGTCTCCGAACGCAGCGAGCGCGTGCTCTACGACCAGATCGTCGACGCCATGATCGATCTGACCGGGGCCGAGCGAGGGTTCCTGCTGCTCGCCGACGAGCCCGGCGCCAAGGAGCGCCGCATCATGGCGGCGCGCAACTTCGACCGCGAGGCGGTGCGCGACGCGCTCGCCAAGGTCTCCAAGACGGTCGAGCGACAGACGTTCGTGACCGGCGACCCGATCGTCGTGACCGACGCGACGATGGACGAGCGCTTCGCGTCGACCGAGAGCGTCGTGAGCCTGCGTCTGCGGTCGATTCTCTGCGTGCCCGTCCGGGGTCGCGAGGGGCCGATCGGGACGATCTACCTCGACAACCGCTTCGAGCGCGGCGTCTTCGACGAGAATTCGCTGCCGCTGGTCAAGGCGTTCTCCGATCAGGCGGCGCTCGCGGTCGAGAACGCGCGGCTCCACGAGGAGAACTCCGCGCGACTCGAGGAACTCGAGAAGGCGAAGGCCGAGGTCGAGGAGCTGAACCGCATCCTGGCCGAGCGCATCGCGAAGACGAGCGTCGAACTCCAGGAAGTGAAGGAGCACGTGCTGCGCGAACGGGCCGAGGCGCCGCTCAAGTACAGCTACGCCAACATCGTCGGATCGTCGCGCCGGATGGAGGACCTCTTCCATCTCCTCGACAAGGTGACCGACAGCGACGTCCCCGTCCTGATCCAGGGCGAGAGCGGCACCGGCAAGGAACTCGTCGCGCGCGCGATCCACTTCAACGGGCCGAGGAAGGACCGTCCCTTCGTCAGCGAGAATTGCGCCGCGATTCCCGAGACGCTGCTCGAAAGCGAACTCTTCGGCTACGCCAAGGGCGCGTTCACCGGTGCCACCGCCGACAAGAAGGGCCTCTTCGAGATGGCCGCGGGCGGCACGCTCTTTCTCGACGAGATCGGCGACATGCCCTTCGAGATGCAGAAGAAGCTGCTGCGCGTGCTGCAGGAGAAGGAGGTGCGCCCCG
>JANNRO010000558.1:0-4113 GCA_031401505.1 Planctomycetia bacterium | reverse complement strand
CTCGGATCGCCTCGATGCGCTCCGCCATCATGCGCGCGAGCGGCGTGTTCGCGTGCCCCTTGGTGTTGTAGACGACGACGTAGTTCTTCTTCGGCGAGACGACGACGTCCCAGCCCGCGACGAGCCCCGTCTCGATTTCGCGCCGCTTGCGCGCGGTCAGATTGACGCCGTTCAACTGCTCGAGCGACTCGACGTCGTCGGCGTGGTCGTCGAACCACTTGAACGACCTGAGCGTCATGACGAACCACGACTCGAGCTTCTTGCGGTCCTGCGCGTCACAGCCGAGGAAGAGGCCGAACTCGGCTCCGTCCTTCTCGTACACCGCGATCGCGAAGAACGCGCCGCGGGCGCCGACCAACCAATATCGACCCGGCACGCCGTCCTTCGACTTCAGGTCCTTGTCGCCCTTGGCGAGACAGCCGGGTTCGAAGCCCATGCGCGCCAGATAGAGATCGAGCAGCGCCGTCATGGTCTTCGGCGCCCTGGGATCGACCTTCGGCGCGGAGGGCGGCGCGGGTGTGGGGGTGGGGGGCGTGGGGGGAGGGGGCGTCGGCTTGGACGGCGTCTCCCCGGTCAACTGAGGCTGACTCGCCGGCGCGCCGTTCACCATGCGGAAGACGCGGAGGATGCCCGGTACGCGCGCGCTCTGGGGCTCGCTGAAGCGTGCGACGAGGCAGTCGTCGAACAGATCGCGCCGTTCCGTGCCCTTCGTTTCGAGCGGCACCTGTGCCCACTCCTTGAACTTGCGCAACGAGAACTTCCAGTTCTTGTCGCGATACCGAACGAGTTCGGTCGATTCCGCCGACGCCGATCTCGGCGGGACGACGATGGTCGATCCGGCGACGAGCAGCAGCGCCGAGATGACGATCGCGCGGAACGCCGCACGGCACCGAGGCGGGTGGATCGACGAACGGGAGCGCGAACGCATCGGACCTCGATGTACGGGCAGCGATGGACGAGAAGAAGGGAAAGACTACCCCCTCGGAGCACGGCCTGCTCGGCGCAGGAACTCCGCCTCGTCGATGACCTCGATTCCCAGCGCTTTCGCCTTCTTGAGCTTGCTTCCGGCCGCCTCGCCCGCGACGAGGAGGTTCGTCCGGCTCGACACGTCCGACCCGACCCGACCCCCGGCCGTTTCGACGAGGGCCTTGGCCTCGTCGCGCGACAGCGTCGCGAGCGTTCCCGTCACGACGATCGTCAATCCGGCCAGGGGACCCCCGTCCGCCTTCTTCTCGACCGACACCGGGCGGACGCCCGCGGCCGCGAGGCGGGCGAGGAACTCGACGTTGCGTGGTTCGCGAAACCAGAGCGTCACCGACGTCGCGAGCGCGGGGCCCACTTCGTCGAGTTCGAGCAGTTGAGCCGCCTCGGCCGCGGCCAGCGCCTCGAGCGTCGGGTAGGCGCGCGCGAGAATTTGCGCGCTGCGCTCCCCGACCTCGGGAATGCCGAGCGCGAACAGCACGCGGTCGAGCGGCCGGCGCTTGGCCGCCTCGATCGCCAGCGCGAGATTTCGTGCGCTGGTCTCGCCCTGACGAGGCAGCTCGGAGACGCGCGCGGGGTCGAGCGACCAGAGGTCGGCGGCGTCGTTGACGAGGCCGGCGCCGACGAGCTGCGCCACCCGTTCGGGGCCCAGACCCTCGATGTCCATACCTCCTCGGGACGCGAAGTGGACGATCAGCCGTTCGATCTGGGCCGGACAGGCCGCGTTGCGACAACGCAGCGCGACCTTTTCGGCATCCCGGACGAGCGTCGATCGGCAGGAGGGGCACACGTCCGGGGGCCGCGGGACCTCGGGCGAGCCCGTCCGCTCCTCGATGAGGACGCGCAGGACCTTCGGGATGACGTCGCCCGCGCGCTCGATCTCGATCACGTCGCCGACACGGACGTCGAGGCGCGCGATCTCGTCGGCGTTGTGGAGCGTTGCGCTCGAAACCGTCACGCCACTGACCACGACCGGTTCCAATTCCGCGACCGGGCTCACGACGCCCGTGCGTCCGACGCTCCACGCGATGCCGAGGAGGCGGGTGCGTGCCCGGCGGCTCGGGAACTTCCACGCGATGGCCCATCGAGGCGACCGGCTGCGCATGCCGAGCCGGGACTGCAATTCGGCGTCGTCCACCTTGACGACCATGCCGTCGATCTCGAAGGGGAGGTCGTCGCGAGCGGCGGCGATCGCACGGAAGCGCTCGACCACGCCATCGGCACCCGTCGAGAACCGATTCCATTCGCTGACCGGGAATCCCCAATGGGCGAGCGATTCCAGCACGGCCGCCTGACTCCCGAATTCGACCCCGTCGGCTTTGGCGACCGCGTAGGCGAGGTAGCGGATGCGGCTCGCGGCCGCGAGCGAGGGATCGTGCTGACGCAGCGCGCCGGCGCAGGTGTTGCGAGGGTTGGCCTTGCGGTCCTCGCCCCGCTCCTCGAGCAGCCGATTGACTTCCTCGAAGTCGCGCGTGCGGATATAGGCCTCGCCGCGCACGGCGACGTAGGTGGGTGGCGTCTTCGACTCGAGCGCCAGCGGGATGCTCCGGATCGTCACCGCGTTCGACGTGATCTCTTCTCCGGCGAAACCGTCGCCGCGGGTGACGGCGGCGGTCAACCGTCCCGCTTCGTAGATCAACTCCAGCGAAACGCCGTCGATCTTGGGCTCGGTCGAGTACGTGAGGGCCGTGCTCTCGGGGAGTTTCAAGAACGTGCGAATCGACGTCTCCCATTCCCGGAACTCGTCCTCGTTCATCACGTTGTCGATCGAGACCATCGGCACCGGATGGGCGACCGAACGAAAGCCCGACACGACGACGCCGGGGGTGCGCCGAGTCGGGCTGGCCGGGTCGTCGAGTTCGGGATGCGCCGCCTCGAGCGCGCGCAGCTCGCGGAACAGGACGTCGTAGGCGGCGTCGTCGATCTCGGGACGATCGAGCGCGTAGTAGAGGTGATCATGGCGGCGAATTTCAGCGCGGAGCCGGTCCACCCGGGCTCGGGCGATCTTCAAGGGATCTTGTCCGCCGGCCGACATGGCGAGCGATGCTACCGGCGCGGTCCCCCCCGGTCGGGGTGACCGTCGAAGTGGGGCGTTCGTCGTTGCGGTCGCGGCAGGGGTCCGTACCATCCTGGGTCCCCCGGGAATCCCGTGCACTTCTCCCAAGTCCTCCTCCTCGTAGTCTATTACCTGACCCTCGCCGTCGTGACGGCGGTGATGGGGTATCGGGCGCTGCTGATCGTGCGCTACCTGCGCCACCCCTGGAGAGACGAGACGCCGGTCGCCCGGTTCGCGATCGAGCCGATCGTGACGATCCAGCTCCCGATCTACAACGAGCGCTTCGTCGTCGAGCGGCTGCTCGAGTCGGTCTGCCGCATCGAGTGGCCGGCCGGCAGGCTCGAAATCCAGTTGCTCGACGATTCGACCGACGACACGCGCACGATCGCGGCCGCGAAGGTCGCCGAGCTCGTCGCCCGCGGCTTCGACGTGAAGCACGTCCGTCGAACCGATCGCACCGGTTACAAGGCCGGCGCGCTGGCGGCGGCGACCCCGCTGGCGCGCGGCGAGTACCTCGCCGTCTTCGACGCCGACTTCGTGCCCGAGCCCGATTTTCTGCGCCGCACGATGGATCACTTCAACGACCCGACGGTCGGCTTCGTCCAGACGCGGTGGACGTATCTCAATCGCGATTACGGCATCCTGACCCAGGGGATGGCGATGCTGCTCGACGGCCACTTCGTCCTCGAGCAGACGACCCGCAGCCGAGGCGGCTACATCTTCAATTTCAACGGCACGGGAGGCGTCTGGCGCCGTTCGGCCATCGACGCCGCGGGCGGCTGGCACGACGACACGATCTGCGAGGACACCGACCTCTCGTACCGGGCGAGCCTCGCCGGGTTCCGCGGCGTCTACCTTCGCGACGTGCCCTGCCCGGGCGAGCTACCCGTCCAGATCACGGGGCTGAAGTCGCAGCAGCATCGGTGGGCCAAGGGGCTGACCGAGTGCTTCAAGAAAATCATGCCGACGGTGTGGCGAAGCCCGATGCCGCTGCGCAAGAAGCTCGACGCGACCTTTCACTTGGGCGCCAATCTTGCCTTCCCCGCCGCCGTGTTCCTGACCGTGCTGACGCTCCC
>JANNRO010000557.1:0-20724 GCA_031401505.1 Planctomycetia bacterium | reverse complement strand
GCCGCATCCGCACGCTCCCCGCGCACGTCGTCAACCAGATCGCCGCGGGCGAGGTGGTCGATCGGCCGGCGTCGGTCGTCAAGGAGTTGATCGAGAACGCGATCGACGCGGGCGCGACCCGCATCGACGTGCGCCTCGTCGACGGCGGCCGGTCGCGCATCGAGATCGCCGACGACGGCGTCGGCATGGACGCCGACGATCTCGCGCAGGCCTTCCTGCCCCACGCGACCAGCAAGTTGTCGTCGGTGGAGGACCTCGAGCACATCGGGAGCCTCGGGTTCCGGGGCGAGGCCCTGGCGAGCATCGGAAGCGTGTCCCGGGCGCGAATCGTGTCGAGGCCGCGCGGCGCGGCCTTCGGGGCGGCCGTCGACGACGCGGACGGCGTCGTGTCGGACGTCGTGCCGGCCGCGGGCGCTCCGGGAACGGTGATCGTCGTCGAGGGCCTGTTCGGCAACGTGCCCGCGCGAAGGAAGTTCCTCCGTAGCGCCGCGACCGAACTCGGCCACATCACCGACGTCGTGACGCGATTCGCGCTCGCCCACGAGGACGTCGTGTTCACGTTGGAACACGCAGGACGGACGCTGATCGCGACCGCCGCGCGCGAGGGACGCCGCGCGCGCCTCGCGCGCTTCCATGGCGACGAGGTCGCGCGCTCGCTGGTCGAGGTGCGGGGATCGGACGACCTCGCGATCCGCGTCGAGGGATTCGTGAGCCCGCCGGGCGTCTCGCGCGGCGACACGCGGCTTCAACAGACGTTTCTCAACGGGCGCTTCCTGCGCGACAAGACCGTGATTCACGCGCTGCGCGAAGCCTATCGCGATCTGGTTCCGCCCGGGGACCGCCATCCGATCGCGTTCCTCTTCCTGTCCTGCGATCCCGCACGTGTGGACGTCAACGTCCATCCGACGAAGGCGGAGGTGCGCTGGCGCGACCCGTCGTCGGTCCACGAGGCCGTCCGCCGCACCGTCCGGCGCGTCCTCGAGGCGGCCCGTCCGGGCGTGGACGTGCGGATCGACGCGAAGTCGTCGGTGCCTGCAACCACCGTCGACGCGGCGCGTTTCGCGTTCGAGGGCGGCGTCGGGCGAAGCGCGTTCGATGCCGCCGCGTGGAACAGACCGATCCGCGCGGATCGGGAAGAGGCTTGCGCCGTCGCGGACGGTCCGATGACCGCACCGCACGCCCACGGTGGGACCTGCGATCCCGAGCACGGTTCCCCCGAGGTGGGGGGGCCGTCGCACGAGCATCTGCGCCCGCTCGGGCAGGCGCTCGGCACGTACCTGGTCTTCGAGTCCGACGACGGAATCGTGCTCGTCGACCAGCACGCGCTCCACGAGCGCGTGCTCTTCGACCGCATCTCGGCGCGTTTGAACGCCAAGGGGCGGCTCGAGATGCAGCATCTCCTCGTGCCGACCGTCGTCCCGGTTTCGACGGCCGACGCGGCCCGTATCGACGAAGAGCGGGAACTCTTCGAGAGCCTCGGCTGGATCGTCGAGGCGTTCGGCGAGGGCGCGGTCGCGGTACGGGCGGTGCCCGCCGTGCTGCGTCGGCCCGATCCGGAGGCGATGCTGCGCGAGGTCCTGGCGCTGCTCGACGCCGGACGTCGCGACGGCATCGCGCGCGCCGATCTCGTCTCGTCGGTCGTCGATCGCATGGCGTGCCGCAGCGCGGTGATGGCCGGCGATCCGCTCGCCCCGCAGGAGGTGATGGCGCTGCTCGAACAGGCCGAGACGTTGAACCACGCCCACAGTTGCCCGCACGGGCGCCCGACACGGTTGCTGCTCAAGCGACGCGATCTCGAGCGGCACTTTCACCGCATCCAGTGACGTCGCGCGACGCTCGCAACGGCCCCCGACGGGTCCCGCATCGGAGGGGGGGCCGGACGGGAAGCGTCCGCGGCATCGCCTCTATTTGTACGGCTCGTAGAGATTGGCGGGCTGCGGAAGATTGATTTCCGCGAAATTGAGCACCGCGCGCATCGTCGGCTTGTTCTCCGGGTCGATGTTGAGCGCGTACATGCGGATGCGCTTGGGGTAACGGAACTGCTCGTTGCGGGCTTCGGGGCCCTCGTGCAGCCACTCCTCCATGCGGTACTCGTCGCCCGCGTAGTTGGTGCCCGGGTCACCCGCGAGGATCAAGCGATCGGGGCCGATCGCCCGCGTACCGGTGCCGTCCTTGCGGGGCGCCGTGCCGAAGAAGAACGTCATGTCGCCCTCGCCCGGGGCCGTGCGCACGACCTTGAACCAAACGCCGCCCGTCGCGCGTGCGTCCTGGATCTGGCCCATGAACCGGAACTTCGAGCCCGGACTCTTCAGCCCCGCGGGGGCCATCAAGCGCCCGACCTCGCGCAGGACCGCGCGATAGTTGCGGAGCATGGGGAGCAGTTCCTTCTTCGTCGCGCTCGTGTTCAACGGGTCGACGTGGAGCCGGTCGCGGATCAAGTAGCCCTGCTCGCCGTTCAACAGCAACTGCGTGTCACGCCCCTGGTACTGCGTCTTGGCGAGAAAGGCGTCGGGATTGCGGAACCACAACTCCATCCGCCGCTCGTCGTGGTTGCTCCCGTCGTCATAGACGTAGTCGATGTCGCAATGGAGCGTCAGCAGACGGTCGGGCGGGGTCTCGCCCTTGGCAATCCACCTCGCCGCCTCGTCGAGGCAGCGCATGCCCATCTGCTCGTCCTGCGCGAGCCCGGCCGCGGGCGCGGCGGGCGCCGGCGCGGCTGGCTGCGCCGGCGGCGCGTACGGGACGCCGCCCGGCGGCGGGGGCGGGGGAAGCGGCGGACCACCGGCCGCGAACGCGTCGATCGACGTCGCGCCGAGAGTCGGAAGCAGGAGGACCGCGAGAGCAAGGAGCGTTCGGTTCATAGATGTCTTTTCTACCCAGACGGGACGGGATCGGTGTCCATTCGCGGGACGGGACCCGCGTCCGATGACAATTTCGTGACGGAATCGACCGGCCTGCAACGGTTCGTCGGTCGCCGACCGGTCGACCTGAACCCCGGCCGGGACGCGGGATCGCGCGTCTCGCTCCCTCCGCGCCGCTGGATCACTTCGCGGCCGGCGGCTCGAACTTCGCGGCGTCGATGCCGGTGTTGATCTGGATGTCGTCGAGAATGGCGAGGAGGAAGCGTCGGGCCGGGTCCTGCTTCGCCATCGCGGGGTCGGGATTGCTTCGATACGCCTGGATCTTGAACGGGTACCGGAACGCCCGGGGCGCCGCCGAGGGGTTCTCCCAGTCCTTCAGGATCCAGTCCTCGTTGTGGAGCTTCTTCGCGGCGTCGCCGTCGACGCGCACGACGCCGGGCCACGACGCACGCAGCTCGCCGGTCTTGGGATCCGGGCTCTGGTTGAGGAAGAACGTGATCTTGCGTCCGTCCGGCGAGCGTCGGGCCACTTTGATCCACGCGCCCTCGTACGCTCCCGAGCCGTTGAAGTTGCCCTGGTGCTCGAATACGACGCCGGGGCCCTTCAAGCCCTCCAGCGTCAGGAACTGCGTCAGATCGGCGACGCGCATCATGTCGTCGTTCATCTGTTTCAGGTTCTCTTCGGCGCCCGGCGTGCCGTGGATGCGGTGCGAGACGCCGGCCGCATCGATGACCCAGGCCATCTTGCCGTTCAGGATCTTCGTGGTCGTCTTCGCGAGCGCCGTCAACTCGCTGCGCATCTTGTCGGGAGCGACGTACCAGACCGTCTGCGGGCCCTCGTGGTGCAGATCGTCGAGATCCCATCGAGCGTCGAGGTGAACGTAGAGATCGCGCGCCCTGCCGAGCGCCCCGTTGCGTGCGACCCAGGCGATGGCCTGATCGAAATAGCGCGCACCGCGAGCGAGCGCGTCTTCCAGGCCCGCTGCCGGCGAAGGGGCGGCCGGCGGGGCGGCGACCGGCGGATTGGGGGACGGATACGTGGGCGGGGGCGGCGGCGGCAGCACGGGGGGATCGCCCGCCGCGAGCGTCGCGCCGCCCGCCAGGAGGAGAAGGCTCAAGAGCGCGCGCGGGACGAATTTCGTTCGGGTCATCGGCAGCGTCGGTTCCGAGGGGAGCGGGAGTGGGTTCGGACGTCCGGGTGTCGGCAGGAACGACAATCGCCGGATTTGGGGGGGTGGACGTGCGGGGGTGGACGTGCGGGGGTGGACGTAAGACCCAACGGTGCGATCCTCTCGCGCCCGAGCGGTCACGTCGCATCCCGCGAAGTCGTCGAAGATACCGCCGAAGGAGCCCCGTGCCGACGCAGGCCGAACCCGCCCGATTCCGTTCCGCCGTCGTCGGTCCGGGGATTCGCCTTCATCTCCTTCCGACCGATCGCTTCACGACGACCCTCGTCCGAGTCGTCCTCCATCGCGACCTCGGTGCCGAGGCGACCGCCACCTCGTTGATGAGCGCCGTCCTCGAGTCGGCCACGCAGGCGCACCCGACCCGCGAGGCGCTCGCGCACCGGTTGGCCGATCTCTACGGCGCGGGGCTCGACGTCGGGGTGGACAAGCTCGGGGATCGCCAACTCGTGTCCGCGTCGCTCGACTGGCCGTCACGCGGACTGCCCGGCCGCGGGGCGACGCTGGCCGACGGGCTCTCGTTCCTGCGGGAAGTGCTGACGACCCCCAAGCGCGGGCGCGACGGCGGGCTCGACGACGAGTTGGTCGAGACGGAACGCACGAACCTCGCTCGCTCGCTCGAGGCGTTGAAGAACGAAAAGGGGCGCTACGCGGCCCGTCGGTGTCTCGAAGCCGCCTGCGAGGGCGAGGCCTACGCGATCGATCCCGAGGGTCGGCTCGAGGATCTGCCGAACGTGACGTCCGCCGCGCTCGGCGAACTGCACTCCCGGCTGCTCGCGACCGCGCCCGTCGAGATCTTCGTCGCGGGCGACATCGGCTGGTCCGAGGCGAAGGCCGCGGTGTCGAAGCATCTGCTCTGGAAGGGTCGGTCGAAACGGCAAGCGCCGGTTCCCGCCCCCAGTTCCGCGCGCGCGGCGCGCACGAGGCCCAGGCGCATCGTCGAGAGGGACACCGTCTCGCAGGGCAAGCTCGCGATGGTGTTCCGCAGTCCGCTCGCGGCTTCGTCGCCGCTGGTCCCGGCCGCCCTCGTCCTGGCCGGCGTGCTCGGCGGCACGGTCGTCTCGCGCTTCTTCAAGGTCGTCCGCGAGACGCACGGACTCTGCTACTACGCGTCGGCCGGATGGGCGCGGGCGAAGGGACTGATGCTCGTCCAGTCGGGTGTCGAGCCCCGGAACGAGCGCAAGGCCCGAACGCTGATGCTCCGGCTGTTCCGCGAGGTCGCGGGCGGGCGACTCGACGCGCAGGCCTTCGAGGCGGTGCGCGAAGCGGCGAAGTCCCGCGTGGCCGCGATGCGCGACGAGCGGGGGCTCTCGATCGCGTACGCGCACGAGATGGCCGCGTACGGGCTCTCGCCCCGCCCGGAGGACCATCTGGCCCGTCTGCTTGCGGTCACGCCCGCCGACGTTCGTCGTGCCGGGAATGCCATCGCGCTCGACACCACGTTCTTCCTGACGTCGGAGACCGCATGAGCCCCGCGCACGCTGCGAAGCCCTCGAAGTCGAAGGGGAACCTCCGCGTCCGATCGGCGTCCGCGTTCGACGTCACGCAGGCGCCGTTGGTCGGCGGCCCGGTGCTCTCGGCCCGGACGTCGTCGGGCACGCCGGTCCTCGTGCGCCCCATGAAGGGCTTCTCGAAGTCGTATGCGTTGCTCGCGACGCGTTTTGGTTCGCTCGACGCGCGACTTCCCGACGGCACCGTGCTCCCGGTCGGCCTCGCACACTTCCTCGAGCACAAGATGTTCGCGACGCCCGATGGCGACGTCTTCGACCTCTACGCCAAGCGCGGTGCGTCGGCCAACGCATACACGACGTTCAACCACACGGCGTACCTCTTCTCCTGCACCTCGCGGTTCGACGAGAACTTCTCGACGCTGCTCGAAACGCTCAGCGCGATGCATGCCGATGCGAAGGCCATCGCGCGCGAGAAGGGCATCATCGGCCAGGAAATCGCGATGTACGACGACGACGCGTCGTGGCGCGGCTACTTCGGGCTCCTGTCGGCGCTCTATCGCGATCACCCGATCCGGCTCGATCCCGCCGGAACGAAGGAGACGATCGCGCCCATCGATCGCGACGTCCTCGTCAAGACCCACGCGGCGTATTACCACCCCGCGAACCTGATCGTGTGCGTCGCGGGCGACGTCGACGCCGACGACGTGCTCGCGCGCGCCGAGGCGACGCTTCGCGCGACGGGCGAGGGCGGGGTGAACCGTCGGCCGCCGACCTCCGAGCCGAAGGAACCCGCGTCGCGCGAGCGCAGCGAGTCGCTCTCGGTCAGCCGGCCGCAGGTGACGCTCGGCTGGAAGGACTCGCCCGTCGGATCGGGCGGCAGGGCGCTGCTCGACCGCGAAGCGGAAACGGACGTGGTGCTCGACGCGCTGTTCGGTGACGGCGGACTCGTCGAGGCGCCGCTCTACCGCGACGGCATCGTGGACGAGTCGCTTTCGGCGTCGTATCAGGCCGAGGCCGACTATGGCTTCGCCACGGTGTCGGCCGAAGTGGACGACGCCGAGGCGTACCGCGTACGTCTCCTCGACGCGATCGCGACGGCCGGTCGGCGTGGCATCGGCGCCGCGGACGTCGAACGGGCCAAGCGCCGGGCGCTCGGCGGCTACGCACGCATGTTCAATTCACCCGAGCGTGCGGCGAGCCTCCTGCTCTCGATCGCGCTCAAGGACACGACGCTCGCCGACGCGGTCGACGCCATCACGAGCGTGACGCCGGCGCGTGCGTCGGCGCGAATGGACGCGCTGTTCGCGTGCGAGCGCGCCTGGTCGACGATCGTGCCCAAGGCAACGCCGCCACCGAAGCGAGCGGGCCCGCGAAAGACATCCGCGGCGGCGGGGAAGTCCGTCCGGACCCGAGCGTCGAAATGACGCGATGACGGGGGCGGCGGTCCGCACGTGCGAGAGGGCGAAACCACTTCGGTTTCGTCCGGCGTCGCGGCGGGATGCGAATTTTCCCTTCCGGCTCGAATCGCGTCTTCGGGCGCGGATCGCGGCAACTGCCGAGCCCGAACGGACTTCCGGCGGCCCGACGGCGGACTATCGCCACGCGAGGTCCCGCCCGTAGAATCCCGCCCCCGATGTCGTCGCTCGCCCTCGATCGCATCCGTCGCTGCCTCGCGATGGTGCCGCTGATCCGCGCCCGGCCGGGAATTCGCATCGCGGATCTCGCCTCCATGTTCGGCGTGCGCGAGTCGGAGATTCGCGACGACATTCGCGAGGTGCTGGCCCTCTGCGGCGTTCCGCCGTATCTCCCGCACAACTACTTCGTGTTCCAGATCGAGGGCGATCGCGTCCGCATCAAGTTCGCGGAGCACCTGAAGCGTCCCATCCGATTGACGCTCCAGGAGGCGCTTGCGATCGTCCTCGCGTTGAAGGCCGTCGGACGCGGCCGCATCCCGCCGTTCGGCGATGCCGCCGAGCGTCTGCGGGAGAAAATCCGGGCCTCGCTGCGCGGTGTCGACCGAGAAGTGCTCGAGACCCTCGACAAGTCCGTCACGGGCACCGCGACCGCCGAGCCCGTGTTCGAGACGATCGAGAGGCTGCGGTCCGCGATGGCGAAAAACGTCGCGGCGAGAATCACGTACTACACGGCGGGACGCGACGTCGAGTCGGAGCGGGAGATCGAACCCTACGGCCTCGTCGATCACCGCGGCGTCTGGTACGTCGTCGCGCGGGACTCGATCCGCCAGCGCGAACTTCCGTTCCGGGTGGACCGCATCCGCACCGTCGAACTGACGAGTCGCGAGTACCTCGTCCCCGACGACTTCACGGCCGAGCGGTATCGGCGCGAAGAGATGTACGAGCAGGCGGGCGACGAAGTCGCGGTCCGCGTCCGCTTTTCCGAGCGGGTGGCGCACCGCATCGCCGAGTCCTCCGCGAAGAAGGACCTCGAGCGTGCGGCCGATGGCAGCGTCGTGCGGACCTTCCGCACCGGCGTACGCTCGCGTTGGCTGTACGCGTACGTCGCACGCTTCGGCGACGAGGCGGAAGTGATCGCACCGCCCGAGCACCGGACCGGAATGGCCGCCTACCTCGACTCGATGCTCGACGCGGCGGGGGAGGCTCGGGCGACCGCGGCTGCACGAGCGAAACCCAAAGGGCCCGCGAAAACCCGTCGACGTCCGAAGTCATCCGGCTGACGGCGTTGGGGTCCGCGTGAGTTTGCGGGCGCGAACGGCGATCACCCGCGAGTGGAAAATGGCGGGATGGAGCAGGAGGTCCGCGCGCGGGTTGTGCTTGCGAAGGGCGCGTGACGCGAGACGCCTGCGCCAGGTCCGCAGCCACGACGGCGCACGCGCGGTTCCCGTGTCGCCGTCATAGGCCTCGATCGCGAAGCCCGCGTCCACGAGCAGCGACTCGAGCCGCACGACGTCGATCGGATGTCGGTGATCGTGTTCGAAAGGGGTCGGTGAACCCGCCGGTCGAGGACGAAAGAAGCGCGCGTACCCCTTGTGGGCGAGGCTCGCTCGCGAGGGGTGGCCCAGCACGTTCGGCGTCGAGAGCACGAGCAGCCCGCCGGCAACGAGACCTCGGGCAAGCTCGGCGATGAGCGCGCGTTGATTCTCGATGTGCTCGATGCCCTCGAGGCACGTCACGACGTCGAACGCGGCATCGTCGATCGGGAGCGGGCGCTCCATGTCGGCCGCGCGCGCGTCGACGCCCGCGGCGAGGGCGGGTTTCGGGTCGAGATCGAGTCCGACGACGGCGAAACCCCGCCGTACGGCCTCGAGCGCGAGCAGCCCCGTCCCGCAGGGAACGTCGAGCAGTCGGCCGACGGGCGATCCGTCGAGCAGCCTGAGCGCGGCGTCGCGGACCGCGACCGGAGAAGAGGCGGCGTGCGACACGTGCGCGAAGATGCCGCCACGGGGCCTCCGCGTCGTCGGATGGGGGGACCGATCGACGAATCGGGCTCGCCGGACGCTCGCCCTCCACCGCGGGAAATCCCAGGACGTTGGCCCTTCGACGCCCCGCTCGGTAGGATCGGCGTGCCGGGGGTCCGGTCCGGTTGGCCCCATCCCGGGGCTTTCGTCCCGCGTCCGTCGGGAGGTCGTCGATGCTCTTCGCCGTCCGTTCGTCGTCGCGCGCTTCCACGCGCGCCGGTCGTCGCTTGCTCCTGCTCGTGACGCTCGCCGCGAGTCTCGCGACGGGTGCCCCGGCCGGGGCCGCCCCGTCCGCAAGCGGTTGGAAGTCGTCCACCAAAGGCCTCGCGATTCGCGGCGTTTCGTCGCTCCGGATCACGTCCAAGGGGGCCGAACTCTGGTACGCGAGCATCTTCGGCCCGAAGCGAACCCGCAGCATCTGCGAGAGCGCGTCCAAGGGCATGAAGCCGTGGGTGGTCAAGTCCACCGGATTGGACGAGGCGAATTCGGCGCGCGACACCTGGCGCATCACGATCGATCCGAAGGACGACAAGACGCTCTACGCCGTCGGTCGCGGGAAGATCTACAAGTCGACCAACGGCGCCGGCACGTGGGAGCCCGCAGGAACCGGCACGTCGACGTTTTCGTTCGATCGCAGCCAGAACAGGCCCTTCGTCGTCGGCGTCGAGGTCGACCCGTCCAACTCGAAGCGGTTGCTGGCCGGAACGCTCGCGACCGGATTTTTCGGCGGCCTGTTCGAGACGAAGGACGGCGCGAAGAGTTGGACGCAGATCGCGGGTTCGGGCGAAAGCAAGGATCTCCAACAGTCGGGCCTGGGCGGTGACGCCTGGCCGATCTCGCTCGACAAGGCGAGCGACAAGTTCATTCTGGTCGGCGGGCTTTCCGCGTCGGCCTCGCTCTCCGAGAACCGGGGCGTGACGTTCAGGTCCACTCAGCCCGGCGGTGCCGGCATCCACCGTTCGTATGCGATGACGCAGATGGTCGGCAAGGAGGTCTGGCTGGCCGAGTCGCGCGGGCTTTGGCGGTCGCGCGACGCCGGCGAGACGTGGGGCAAGGCCCCGCTGCTCCCGGGAACCTGTCTGTCGGTCGACGTCGATCCCGGCAATCGCCGCAACGTCTACGCGGTGATCCAGGGCAAGGGGCTTTACCGGACCGACAACCTTCAGACGTGGGACGGGCCCAACCATCCCGAGATCGACGCCCACGAAGTCGTATGCCATCCCCACCAGAAGAACACGATCCTCGTCTGCTCACGCACGACGGGGCTGTGGATCTCGACCGACAAGGGCGAGAACTTCACCGCTCTCCCGGGGCCGGCCCCGGTTGCGGGGGCCGTTGGCGCGGCCGCGGCGGGCGAGTTCCCCGAGGTGGTGCCGGCCGTCACGCATGTGACGGCCCATCCGGCCAATCCGGCATCCTGGCTCGCGATGTCGGACACGGGGCTGTGCTTCGCGTCCGCCGATCGCGGAGTCACGTGGGCGAAGGCCGGCAATCTCGGCGCGCCGATCAACAAACTGGTCGCCGACCCGGCCTCCGCGGCATCGTGGATCGCCGTCGGGTCGGGCGTCTTCGCGTCGTCCGACAGCGGGTCCACGTGGACGCCGCTCTACGTGCCGACCGACGTCGAGGAGCGGATCGCCGACATCCGAAGGCTCGACGACGGGTCGTGGCTCCTCCTGCTCCAGCGCGAGGCTCGCGTCGTCGCGAGCCATGACGGCGGCAAGACGTGGGACAAGGACGCGCTGAAGCGGCCGTCCGGGACCAAGACGTCGTGGGGAGCCTCGCTGGCCGTCGATCCCCGCGATCCGAAGCATTGGCTCGTCGCGACCCGAACGATGAGCGAGCGCTGGGCGAAGGAAGACAAGGAGGGCGGGCCGTACGAGTCGAAGGACGGCGGCGTCACGTGGACCCTCCTCGACGCGGGATTCAAGTCGGACAAGGGCGTGGTGCGCGAGAACTGGAACCGCGGTTCGGTGTGCGGCATCGATGCCGCGCGCGGCACGCTGTACTACGGGGCCGACGGCGCCGGTCTCTTCCATCTGGATCCGTCTGCCGATCCGAAGGCCGCCGTCTGGGTCGAGACGCCGCTGACCGGCGCACCCGCGCAGCCGACGTTCAACGCGTTCCTGATGACGCCGAATCTGCCCGACGTCGCGTTGACGACGCGCATCGTCGCTCAGGTCGAGGGGTCGACGGCGCGCGCGTTCCTGGAATCGATCGACGGCGGCAAGACGTTCGTCGCGACCGCCGACCCGGGTTCGAAGCTGGCGTCGATCTCCGAAGACCCGGGGCTCCCCGGCCGTTGGTTGACCGGTGATCCGACCGGCGACCGCGGCGTATTGACGTTCGATCCGCTGGCGGGCGTGCCGCCGATCGCGCCGCCCGCGGTACCCGTGATTCCGACCGTCGCGGTCGAGGCGCCGAAGCTGCCTTCGGGCCTGGTCGCGTTCAGCGGCGGCAAGGACAAGCTCGTCGTCGGGTGGGACCTCGGGGCGGGCAAAGCGCTCGGCGGCTCCGATCCGGTGCCCGCGCAAGCCGAGGAAGTGCTCGCGCTCGCGCTCGCGGGCGACAGGACCCGGCTCTTCGCGGGCTGCGCCGACAAGTCGATCTACGCGTACGACGGCAGGACGGGTGCGCCGCAGGACCGGTTCGTGGGCCACGCGGGCGCCGTCCAGTGCGTGGTCGTGTCGTCCGACGGGAAACTCGCCTACGCCGGAGATTCCGCCTTTTCGATTCACGTCTGGGACACGTCGGCGGCCGGCGGAAAGAACCTCGGCAAGCTCGACGGCCACACCGCCGCCGTGATGGCGCTCGCGCTGTCGAACGACGGGTCGAAGCTCTACTCGGGATCGGCCGACAAGTCGGTCCGCGTATGGGACACCGCCGCGAGAAAGGAACTCTTCCAGATTCCCGGGCATCCGGGCGAAGTCTGGGCGCTCGCACTCGCCCCCGATGGGTCGCGAGTGTACGTCGGCGGCCGCGACGCATCCGTTCGAGTCTATGACGCGGGCAGCGGCGCCCCCGTCGCGCCGTGGTCCGTCACCTGCGCGACGGTCTCCGGACTCGTCGCGTCGCCGGAGGGATCGCTCCTCTACGTCGTCGGTGACGGCAAGGAACTTCTCGCGCTCGGCACCGCCGACGGTCAGCCGATGTTCACCTACACGGGTTCGCCGTCGGCGCTGACCTCGATCGCGCTTTCGGCCGATGGTGAATGGATCGTCGCCGGTGCCGAGGACGGTCTGCTCCGTGCGTGGAAGAAGGGGCGTGCCGACGTCGCCTGGACCTCGAGCAAGGTGCACTCATCGGCCATTCGGTGCGTGGTGCTCGCCGCGGAAGCGGCGGCCAAGCCTTCCGAACCGGCTCCGACGCCCCCCGCCATGGGGGACGCTCCGCCGGGCATGGGAGAGCCGCCGCCCGCGCCGGCGCCCGTGGCTCCCGGCATGGACGCTCCGCCGGCGATGGGAGACGCACCGCCCGCGCCTGCGGTTCCCGGCATGGACGCGCCGTCCGCTCCTCCCGCCGTGCCGGTGGTACCCCCCGTCAAGTGACGTTGATTCCGGTTCTACAGAGGGACTCCGGCTCTACGGGGGACTTCGATCTGACGTTCGCTCCGAATGGACGGGGCGCTCCGGTCGGGGCCCGCGCTCCGATCAGGCAACCCCGAACAGCGCGAGCATTCCGAGCCCCGCCGCCGTCGTCAGCAGCGTGACCGGGATGCCGATCTTGAGATAGTCGAAGAACTTCACGTCGACGCCCTCGCGGTGGGCCTGCTCGGCCACGATGAGGTTCGCGACGCTGCCGACCAGCGTCAGGTTCCCGGCGAGCGTGCTCGTGAGCGCGAGTTGGTACCAGAACGCGCTCGAGGCGTCCGGATAGCCGTGTCCGAGCACCAGCACGAACGGCACGTTGCTGAACGCATTGCTGGCGCCGAGCGAGAACGCGGCGAACCGGACGGGATGCGCGGAGGGATCGGCGCCGAGCCACGCCGTCAGACCCTCCACGGCCCGCGCGATCCAGCCTGCCTGCGCGACGCCTCCGACCAGCACGAAGAGGGACGCGAAGAACACGAGCAGCGTCCAGTCCACGCGCTCGAGCGTGTCGCGCGGCTCCCGCCAGTTGAGGATCGCGTTCAGGCACGCACCACCGAGTGCGGTGAACGCCAGGGGCAGGCCGGCCACGAACCCGACGACGACCGCGGCGAGCGAGAGGACGAATGCCCGCGCCCGCGGTCGATCGAGCGGTGCCGCGGGGGCGACGGGCTCGATCCGAAGGCCCGCGAGCGAGCGACGGAACGCGAACGCGAAGAACGCGCTCGACAGCACGAGCAGCGTGAGCCCGACGGGCGCCATCACCCGGGCGAACCCGAGGTAGCCGAGCCCGGAGAAGCGCTCGATCAGCACGCATTGGGGCGTGCCGACCGCGGTCATCGTTCCGCCGACGTTGGCGCCCACCGCGACCGCGAGGAGGAAGGGGAGCGGCGGCAGCGCGCCCCCGCGACACAGCCTTGCGACGAGCGGCGTCGCCATGAGACAGACCGCGTCGTTGACGAGCAGGGCCGAGAGCAGACCCGACGTCATGAGGACCGCGCACAGGAGTCTCGTGGCGCTCCACCGGCGCTTGGCGATCGCGGCGGTCGCGGCGTCGAGCAGCCCTGATCGGTCGAGTTCGACCTGGAGCACCATCATCCCGAAGAGGATCGCGATCGTGTTGCCGTCGACGGACGCGTACGCCGCGTCCGACGTGATGCAGCCCGTGAGCACGAGCGCCACGGCGCCGAGCAGCGCGCCGAACGCCCGCCCGACGGGGAGGAACGGAACCCGCCGGGCGGCGATCAGCACGTAGGCGAAGGCGAAGATCGCCAGCGTCAGACCCGCCTTCATGCGTGCTCCAAAGCGGCTCCGACCGCGTTCGTCCGCCGCGACCGCGTGACGGGGCCGTCCTCGGGCCGCGGATGATATCCTCCCGTCGTCCGCGATCGCCGCGACGAAGGACCATCGCCCCGTGGACCGCCTGCGCACCGTGCTCTCCGGCCTGCTCGTGTCCGAGGGCGTCATCGAGTTGCCGGCCGTCGAAGCGAAGCGCGAGGTGATCGAACGGCTCGGGCGGGTCGCCGCATCGGCGGCCGGCGTCCGGCCCGAGCACGAGCGCGCCGTGATCGACGCGTTGTGGGATCGCGAGTCCGTGCTGTCGACCGGCATCGGGCTCGGGATCGCGGTGCCGCACGTGCGGCACGCGAACGTGCCGCTCGAAATCATGCGCGTCGGGCGATCGCGCGCCGGGCTCGCGTTCGACGCGATCGACGGCAAGCCCGTCCACGCCGTATTCACGATCCTGATGCCGTCGGGCAACCAACGCCGCCACGTCGAGGTGCTCGGCGCGATCGCCGGTGCGTTGAAGGACTCCGCCCGCCGCGAGCGCGTCTTCGCGGCACCCGACGCCGCCTCGTTCGTCGAACGATTGCTCGAGGCGCGCTGAACATGCCCTCGGGCGGGGTGGGGGCGGCGGAGGCGAGCGGGCGGACGCGGGCCCCGTCGCCCCGTCGGATCTGGATCGTGGGTCCGTCGGGTTCGGGAAAGTCGACGCTGGCTCGCGAAGTCGCGCACCGCCTGGGCGTCGAGGCGACGAGCCTCGACGACCTGCATTGGGAGCCGGGCTGGGTGGAGCGCCCCGATGCGGACCTCGT
Organism: Planctomycetia bacterium; assembly: GCA_031401505.1. GTDB lineage: Bacteria > Planctomycetota > PLA2 > PLA2 > JAEUHO01 > JANNRO01. The sequence goes on along the minus strand of JANNRO010000557.1, from coordinate 6,110 downwards.
CGAAAGGCTCCGTCCGATCGTCGCGCGGCCCGCGTGGGTGGTCGAAGGGAACTACGGCGAGACGCAACTCGAGTTCGTCGATCGAATCGAGCTGGTCGTCTGGCTCGACCCGCCGATCGCGACGACGGTTTCCCGCGTGCTGCTCCGTACCTTCTCGCGCTCGATCCGGGCCACGCCGTGCTGCAACGGGAATCGCGAGTCGCTCGTCCGCGCGCTCTCGTGCCGCGACTCGATCATCCTCTGGGCGATCACGTCCCACCGACGGGTGCGGCGGCGCTACACGAAGCGTTTCGCCGGCCGACCCCACCTCCGATTGCGCACGCCCTATGCCGTCCGACGCTGGCTCCGCAGCCTGAGCAGGTCCGGGTGAGTTCCTCCACCCCGCTCGTTCCGACTCTCAGCGAACGACGAAGTTGACCAGCCGACGGGGTACGACGATCTCCTTGACGATCGTCCTGCCTTCGAGGTGCTTTCGGACGTTGTGCTCGAGCTTCGCCGCCGCGAGCACGTCCGCGTCGCTCGCGCTCGCCGGCACGGTGACGTCGCCCCGGACCTTGCCGTTGACCTGAACGGCCAATGACATGACGTCGTCGACGAGCGCCTCCGGATCGGCCACGGGCCATGGCGCGACCGAGCAGAAGTCGTCGTGCCCCAGGCGCATCCAGAGCTCTTCGGCGATGTGGGGCGCCAGCGGCGAGAGCAGCTTCACGAACGTCTCGGCGGCCTCGCGGGGCAGGGGCGAGACGCCCTGCATCTCGTTCGAGAGGACCATGAGGCGCGGAATCGCGGTGTTGTAGGCGATGCCCTCCATGTCTTTGGTGACGCCGTCGATCGCCTTGTGGAGCGTCTTGCGCAGCGCGCCCTCGGCCCTGGCGTCCGTGATCACCGCCGGCGAGCCTTCCTCTCCGACGATCGTTCGCCACGCGCGCAGCAGGAACCGCCAGGGGCCTTCGAGGCTCGTCGGCGTCCACTCCTTGTTGGCCTCGGGCGGGCCCAGGAACAGCACCGCGAGCCGCACCGCGTCGCCCGACGTCTTGGCGACCGCTTCGTCGATGCCGATGCCGTTCTTCTTCGACTTCGACATGCGCTCGAGCGTGACGGTCAGCGGGCGGCCGTCGGCGCGGACTCTCGGGCTCTCGCCGGCGGAGTCGACGTCGTCGGCGGGCACGAATCGCCCGGTCGCGTCGCGATAGGTCTTCGCGACGACGACACCCTGGTTGTAGAGCCGTGCGAACGGCTCGCTCGTCGAGACCAGCCCGAGGTCGAACAGCACCTTGTGCCAGAAGCGTGCATAGAGCAGATGACCGACGGAGTGCTCGGTGCCGCCGACGTAGACGTCCACCGGCATCCATTCTCGTTCTCTCGCCGGATCGACGAACGCTCGGTCGTTCTCGGGATCGAGGAAGCGCAGGTAATACCAGGACGAGCCCGCGGAGCCGGGCATCGTGTTCGTCTCGAGCCGCGCGGGCGCACCGTCGCGCGGGTCCGTCCGTTCGACCCATTCGGGCATCGCGGCCAGCGGGCTGTCTCCGGTGCCGGTCGGCTCGTAGCGGGCGACGTCGGGCAGGGTGATCGGCAGTTCGCTCTCGGGCACGGGCACGGTGCGCCCGTCGGCCCGGTGCAGCATCGGGATCGGCTCGCCCCAATAGCGCTGCCTCGAGAAGATCCAGTCGCGGAACTTGTATCGCGTGACGCGGCGACCGAGTCCCTTCGACTCCAACCACTCGGCCATCCGGCGCTTCGCGGTCGTGGCGTCGAGTCCGTCGAGGAAGCCGCTGTGGACGACGGTCCCGTCGCCTTCGTGGGCGGCCGCGGCGACGTCACCACCCGAAATCACCTCGACGATCGGGAGCCCGTGCGCGCGCGCGAACGCCCAGTCGCGGGCGTCATGGCCCGGAACCGCCATGATGGCGCCGGTGCCGTAGGTCGCGAGCACGTAGTCGGCGACGTAGATCGGAACCCGGCCGCCCGTCGCGGGATTGAGCGCAAAGGCACCGGTGAAGACGCCCGACTTCTCCTTCGCGTCACCGGAGAGCCGCTCGCGCTCGCTCTTGCGCGCCGCCGCTTCGACGTAGTCGGTGACGGTCGCGCGCTCGGCGGCGGTCGTGATCGTCGCGACGAGCGCGTGTTCCGGCGCCAGCACGCAGAACGTCGCACCGAAGAGCGTGTCGGGCCGCGTCGTGAACACGTCGAAGGCTCCGTGCCCGCCCGCGACCTCGAATCGCACTTCGGCGCCTTCGCTGCGTCCGATCCATTCGCGCTGCATGCGCTTGACGTTCTCGGGCCAGTCGACGCCGTCGAGATCGTCGACCAGCCGGTCGGCGTAGGCGGTGATCCGCAGCATCCACTGTCGCATCGGCTGGCGAACGACCGGGTGCCCGCCCCTCTCGCTCCGGCCGTCGATCACCTCGTCGTTGGCGAGCACCGTTCCGAGCGCCGGACACCAGTTGACCGCGACCTCGGCCTGGTAGGCGAGTCCGCGCTCGTAGAGTTTCAGGAAGATCCACTGCGTCCAGCGGTAGTAGGCCGGATCGGTCGTCGCGAATTCCCGTGACCAGTCGTACGAGCAGCCGATGTACCGCAGTTGGGTCTTGAAGTTCTCGACGTTCGCGCGCACGGCCTCCCTCGGATGGACCTGGTTCGCGATCGCGAATTGCTCGGCCGGGAGGCCGAACGCGTCCCATCCCATCGGATGGAGCACGCGAAATCCCTTCATGCGGTAGTAGCGCGCGAGCACGTCCGAAATCGTGTAGACCTCGGCGTGACCCATGTGGAGCCCCGACCCCGACGGGTACGGAAACATGTCGAGCACGTACTTCTTGGGCTTCCCGGCGTCGGCGTCGCCGTCCTTGGGCGAAAAGACGCCGGCCTCCTCCCATCGCCGCTGCCAGCGGGGTTCCAATTCGGCGGGTTCGTATCGGAGCGTCATGGGGCGTCGGGGCGTGAGGTCGGTGGATGGCGGTCGTCGGTGCGGGCCGATCCGGCGCCCGACGCGCGGGGGCGCATGGTACGGGGAGCGATCGATCGCGCACGCAAGCGACGAGCCCGCGGGGCAGGATTCGAGGGAGAGCGTCCGCCCCATCGATCGACCGAGGTTGGTCTGCGGCGGCGCGGCCCCTACACTACGCCGCGCCTGCCGCCCCCGTCAGCCCTACGGGCTGAAAGCCCGACCGACCGATGGACCTTTCCCTCGTCATTCCCTGCTTCAACGAGGCTCATCGGATCGAGGCCTCCCTCGACGCGGTCGGCGGCTACGTCGACGGCTTCGTGCGCGCCTCCCCCGGTGCGAGCGCCGAGATCGTCGTGGTGGACGACGGCAGCACCGACGAGACCGCCGCCCGAGTCCGTGACGTCGCTCAGCGACGACCCGACGTCCGGTTGGTTTCGCTCCCGAGAAACGCCGGCAAGGGCGCGGCCGTGCGCGAGGGCGTCCTCGCGTCGACGGGCGACGTCGTCGTGTTCCTGGACGCCGACCTCGCCGTGGACGTCTCGCACGTCGATCACGTCCTGCCCGCGCTGCGCAATGGCGTCGACGTCGCCGTCGGGTGCCGCCACGTCGAGGGTTCCGCCGTCGAGAAGCCGCAGGGCGCGCTGCGCCGGGTGCTCGGACGCAGCTACCTCTCGTTCGCCCGCACGCTTCTCGGGATTCCCGTCTCCGACGTGACCTGCGGGTTCAAGGGCTTCCGGCGCCGGGTCGCGCTCCAGTTGTTCGAAGGGGCCCGGTGCCGACGCTGGGGCTTCGACGCCGAAATCCTCCATCTCGCGGGCCGTGAGAACTATGAGGTGCTCGAGGTGCCCGTGACGTGGCGCGACGGCGACGGGTCCCGGGTCCGACTTCCCTTCGACGTGATGCGGAGCCTCTCCGAACTGGTCGCGGTGCGGTGGCGTTCGACGACCGGCGCGTACGGTCCCGGCGCCGCCAAGGGAAGCCGTGGCCCGCGATGAGCGGAAGACTCCTCGCGTGATCCTCGGTGTCGTGGACGGTCTCCACGACGCGGGCGCCGCCGTCGTCGTCGAGGGTCGCCTCGTCTCGGCCGCCAACGAGGAGCGATTCACCCGCAGGAAACTCGACGGCGGCATGCCGACGCGCAGCATCGAGGCGGCGCTTTCGACCGCGGGGCTCTCGACCGACGACGTCGACGCGGTGGCGATCGGAGGGGTCGCGACACCGACCGTCGGCACGCGACTCTTTCGACCGGCGCAGGACCTCCTCGCGCCGTCGCTCGGCATCTGCTTCGACCGACCGTGGCATCCCGTCGATCGTCTGTGCGACCTGCTTCGCTACCGCCTGCCGCTGTCCCGCTCGCGCTCCGACGACGCGCTCGGCCGCGCGGAGGCGGCGATCGCGAGGCCCGTCGTGCGTCGCGGGCTGCCTCGCGGCTTGCGCGGGCGACCCATCTCCTTCGTGGATCATCATCTGGCGCATGCCGAGAGCGCCTTCCGGACGTCCGGCCCCGGACGTTGGTTGGTCGTCACGTGCGACGCGCACGGCGACGGGCGGAGCCTGACCGTGTCGATTGGCGAAAGTGGCCAGATTGGCGAGAGCGGCGAGAGCGGCGGGCGGTACGTGCTGCGCCCGGTGCGGTCCTACGGCGTCCACACGTCGATCGGCGCGCTGTACTCGCTCGTGACGAAGCGGCTCGGGTTCGTGCCCGGTCGCGACGAAGGCAAGGTGCTGGGGCTCTCGGCCCACGGCGAGCCGGGTCGGATCCCGGTCCCGTTCCCGTTTCGATGGGAGGGCGAGGAGCTGCGCTACGACGGACAATGGGGGCTGCGCGCGCGCGCGACGCTCGCGGGCCTCGTCGGTCGATCCCGCGAAGACGTGGCCGCATGGATCCAGCACGGCACCGAGCGCATTCTCATCGAGGGCGTCACGCGCTGGCTCGTGGAAGCCGATGCCCGGCAACTGGCGCTGGCGGGTGGCGTGTTCGCCAACGTCCGGATCAATGCGCGGCTCGCGGGCCTTTCGGGCGTCGAGCGACTCCACGTGTTCCCGCACATGGGGGACGGCGGGCTGGCGGCCGGCGCCGCGCTCCACGCGGCCGACGCGCGGCCCACGCCGCTCGGGCCGGTCTATCTGGGGCCCTCGCCGACCGATGCCGAGTGCGAGGAGGCGGCGCGGGGGTCCGGCTTCGCCGTGTCGCGGCCAGCCGACCCTGACGGCGTGCTCGCCGATCGGCTGGTCGACGGACGTCCCGTCGTGCGGGTGGTCGGCGCGATGGAGTTCGGGCCGCGTGCGCTCGGCCACCGATCGATTCTCGCCCCCGCCGATCGCGTCGAGGCGACGACGGAGCTCAATCGAGCGCTCGTACGGGACGACTTCATGCCGTTCGCGCCGATCGTCCGCGCGGAGGAAGCGACAGCCGCGTTCCCGGGCATCGGACCGATGGCGGCCGCGGCGCGCTACATGACGGTCGCGCTCGAGGCGTCGGCGGCCTTTCGGGCGCATTGCCCGGCCGCCGTCCATGTGGACGGCACCGCGCGGCCGCAGGTGGTGCACGCGGGCGAAGAACCCGAACTCCACCGCCTGCTGACCCTCTACCATGAGCGCACGGGACTGCCGGCGCTCGTCAACACGTCGTTCAACATGCACCAGGAACCCATCGTCTGTTCGGCCCGGGACGCGGTTCGCTCGTTCCGCGCGAGCGGGCTCCCGACGATGAGGCTCGGGCGATTGATCCTCGAGCGCACGGCCGGGCGTGCGCGCGACGATGTCCGAACGGCCGTCTCGTGAGCGCGACCCCGTCGGGGCTCGGGCTCGGGAGCACGCTCGACGGGCCGCCCGTCGGGCGGGCGGGCCCGTCGCGAATCGTCGAGATCCTCTTCCTGATGCTGTGCTGCGTGCCGTATGTCGTGGGCCTCGCCGACCCGCCGCTGTGGGATGCCAACGAGCCGCTCTACGCCCAGCCTCCGAAGGAGGCGCTCGAGACGGGCGATTGGCTGGCCCCGCCGTGGAATGGGCGACCCTGGTTCGTGCATCCTCCGCTCTCGGCCTGGCTGACGATGCCCTCGTACGCGCTGCTCGGCGTCTCGCCGTTCGCCGCGCGGCTTCCGATGGCGCTGGCGGCGATCCTCACGATCCTCGCGACCTGTTCGATCGGGCGAGTGGT